>VGAU01000001.1 GCA_016870675.1 Actinomycetota bacterium
GATATACACATCGCCAGGATCCTACGCAGGGACAACCTTATGAACATATAAGGAAAGTCACGGTATGGGTAAACCCTTAACTTACTTGTTATGAATGAAAAAAATAAAGATGTAAGAGTAAGATTTGCTCCCAGCCCAACTGGGTATTTGCACATAGGAAGTGCCAGAACTGCTTTTTTTAATTGGCTCTATGCCGCTAAAACCGGCGGCAAATTCATTTTAAGAATAGAAGACACCGACATCGCCAGACATCAAGAAGAAACAATAAATCTGATACTAAAGTCACTGAAATGGCTTGGGCTCAACTGGGATGAAGGGCCAGAAGTCAGCGGCAAATACGGTCCATATAGACAATCCCTCAGAGTAGAAATATATAAAAAATATGCACATAAACTAATTGAGGATAATAAAGCTTATCGCTGCTTCTGTAGCCCTGACCTGTTAAAAGAAGAAAGAAAAGACAAAGCAGATAAAAAAAATAAAACAGTTGAAGAAAAATCTTTTAAATACGATAGAAAATGCCTGAAACTTTCTCAAAAAAATATTAAAGATAATTTAGACAGTGGTAAACCTTACGCCATAAGATTTCTTGTGCCCGAAAACAAGACTATTAATTATAAAGATACTGTATATGGAGACATAACAGTTAATACTGCCAGTATTGAAGACTTTATAATAATAAGGTCTAACGGCCTTCCAACCTATAATTACTCTGTAGCAATAGATGACGCTTTAATGAAAATAACCCATATTATAAGAGGTGAAGATCATCTGTCAAACACGCCAAAGCAAATTCTTATCTATAATGCCTTTAATTTTAATGTTCCTGATTTTACTCATCTGCCGATGATATTGGGTCAGGATGGTCAGAAATTAAGTAAAAGGCACGGTTCTATTTCCATTGAAAAATATATAGAAGAAGGATTCGTAAGAGAAGCAATACTAAACTATCTCGCACTCCTTGGCTGGTCATATGATGAAAAAACTACAATTTTTTCAACCAGTGAATTGATTAAAAAATTTGAACTTAGTTCCATAAATAAAAAGCCAGCCAGATTTGACTACAACAAGCTCCTGTGGATAAATGGGTATTACATAAGAAATATGGATAATTCCCATTTAAAACAACTCCTTGAGAAACAAATGAGAAATTACCTGGCATCTAAAAACATCAAAGATTTAGAAAATGGAGTAAAACAATTAGATAAAAAAATTGAAAAAATAATCCCGCTTGTAAAAGAGCGTATAAAGACATTAAAAGAGAGTATAAATTTAATAAGTCCATTTTTTATAAAAATCAGCTACAGTGATGAACTGGCAACTTATTTTAAAAATAAGAAGATTAATACAATCGATATATTAAATAGAGTTTATAAAGCAATCAGCGAAGTAAGTGATAAATTTTACGTAAAAGACATTGAAAAGAACTTGAGGTTAATTTCAGAAAGATTAAACTTAAGTTTTAGAAAAGTTGCAGAAGTGATAAGAATAGCTATATGGAACAGCACTATTAGTCCTCCTCTGTTTGAAACCATTGAAATACTGGGAAAAGAATTAACTTTAAAGAGGATAAAGGAATATATAAGGATTATATCGTAATTTTAAAAACCATCTCTTATTTCATCTCTTATTTTATCTCTTATCTCATCTTTCATTTTTATTTTTAAGAGATTTTTTTAAATCCGACCTTAATTCTTTTATCTCTGAAACTATTTCGCGTAAGATTTGGGGAGTAGGTTCGTTAGATATAAAAAAACTTTTATCATTATTTCCAGATTTTAAATTACTTATTTTTTCTTTTATCAGACAGCTGATAAATAACGATAATGATATATCCATATTTTCAGCAATTTTTTTTGCATTATCCACTAAGTCTTTATTTAATCTAAAGCTGTACATCTTCTTAGTCATGATACTTAAATACTAAAGATTTATGACATATTTGTCAACAATATCAAATATTAAAAGCATATGACATAAGACAAATTACTTGAAAGAAACAACTTAAAATAATATATTTGTCTAAACTCCAAAACTTTATATTAAAAACAAACTTCACTGCTCGAATATGGGCGCAGATGTACTGCACAAGGCTATTGAGAATTACAAGGGAAAACAAAAAAATAAAAAATAGTATTTTGCCACATTATAAAATTTCTGGTAGCATTATTATAATGCCAAGCATTGGGGAGTCGTCTAGTGGTAGGACATGCGGCTCTGGACCGTAGAGCGGAGGTTCGAATCCCCCCTCCCCAGCCATAGATGTAATGGCGTTGCCATAGATTGATAAACCCATTTTTTTATATAAATTTTAATTTTACTGTTTTATAATCTATATAATCTAAATTATTAAATAGACAAATTAAAATATATTGTCAAAATATTTTAACTATATTTTCATTTTAACCATATTTCGTTTACTTATTTATAAAGGAAGGTAATAAGGAGGAGGTTAATAAAATGATAAGTTATGAACTGCATACATTAATAGATAACATAGAAGAACTGATTAAGAAAAAGGACTGGGAAGAAATAAAAAATAAACTACTAGACATCCCTGCTTCAGATATCGCTTACTTAATGGAACATTTTAATGAAGAAACTCAATTAATTATATTCAGGCTTCTACCTAAAATTAAATCAGCCAAGGTCTTTGCTGAATTTGAAACAGATAAACAAGAGTCTATTTTAAAAAATATCAGCAATAAAAAGATTAAACAAATCATTTTAGATTTACCTCCCGATGATAGAACTGAAATCTTCGGGGAACTACCTGGAAAAGTTACGCAGACATTATTAAATATTTTACCTATAAATGAAAGAAAAGAGGCTCTTTCACTTCTAAGTTATTCTGAAGATAGTGTTGGTAGACTAATGACCCCGGATTATATAGCTGTTAAACCAGGCTGGACTGTCAGAAAAGCTCTGGAACATATAAAAGAGTTCGGCAAAGATGCTGAGACTATAAACATTATTTATGTCGTTGATGATAAATGGCACTTAATTGATAGTATGCCAATTAGAAAATTTATACTATCTAATTCAGAAGCACTGGTAAAATCACTTATGGACCGTAAGTTCGTTTCTATATATGTAAATGAAGACCAGGAAAAAGCTGCTAAAAAAATGAAAAAATATGATATGGTATCATTACCGGTAATTGATCCCGAAGGTATACTTATTGGTATAGTAACTATTGATGACATTTTAGATGTACTGGAAGATGAAACCACCGAAGACTTCCAAAAAGTAGCTGCTGTTGCACCATTTGGTATCAATTATACAACTGCGTCACCCTGGATGCTTTATGTAAAAAGAGTTGGATGGCTTTCAATACTTCTTATAACAGGATTTATATCTGCTAAAATAATAGCTAATTTTGAAACTACTATTGAGTCAGTCATTGCCCTTGCTTTTTTTATTCCTATCCTAATAGAT
This sequence comes from Actinomycetota bacterium, assembly GCA_016870675.1. Classification (GTDB taxonomy): domain Bacteria; phylum Actinomycetota; class Humimicrobiia; order Humimicrobiales; family Humimicrobiaceae; genus Hydromicrobium. The sequence continues at coordinate 3,439 of VGAU01000001.1, forward strand.
ACAGGTGGTAATACTTCTACTCAATCAGCTACTCTAATTATTCGAGCATTAGCTACAGGTGATCTTACATTACGAAAGTGGTTCTCTGTTGTAAAAAAGGAATTACTGACTGGTTTTCTTTTAGGTATAAGTCTGGGTTGCATATTTTTTATAAGAAGTCTTATATTTAAAGATGGCATTCCACTGGCATTGACTTTAGGTTTTTCAATTATTTGCGTTATGATATTGTCAAATTTTATTGGTGCAATACTTCCGATGATTCTCACAAAAATAAAGTTAGACCCGGCACTTATTAGCAGCCCTCTTCTTACTACTATAATTGATGCGTTAGGACTTCTAATTTATTTCTACATAGCCCGGTTTATTTTTAGTTTATAAAACACCAAGCTTTTTTATATGGGCAACAGTGGTTGGTTGTGGGTTTTAAGAGAGTAGAGTTTTAAGAGAGTATAGCCTTGAAAAGTATGAATAAACTTTGTATAATACTGTGAATTTACACCGTTAGAAATTTTTACAAGTAGGAGAAAAATGCTTAAACCAGAAGATTTTTTTGATCTTTCCCAAACCCAGTTCAAAAGCCTTTTCGACAATACTGAATACGTATGGGACGCCCTTAAAAAACTTAAAAAATATATCAGGGATAATATTAAGCCAAATGTTTCTAATTTAAGGAAGAAGGACGAAGTATTTATAAATAAAACTCTGGTTTTATATGATGATAAAATTATTGAATCCGGATTTGATATAAGCATATCAAAAAAGAAATTAATCATAAAGAAAGATGGTGAGATTCTTGACGGTGCAAGTGTAATATATGCTGGTGCAATCCTGATGGATGATGAGATATATATCGGGAAAGGTACAATTATAGAGCCAGGCGTATTGATAAAGGGGCCAGCTATTATTGGTGATAACACTGAACTGCGCCAGGGAGCTTATTTAAGAGGTGATACCCTTGTTGGAAATAGCTGTGTAGTTGGACATACAACTGAGCTAAAATCCTGTGCCATGCTTGGAGAAAGTAAGGCAGGACATTTTGCATATATTGGTGACAGTATTCTCGGTAAGGTAAATCTTGGAGCAGGAACAAAACTGGCAAATTTAAAGATAGTTGAATCAAATGTTGTGATTAATATAGGAGACAGGAAATACAAAACTGGTTTAAGGAAATTTGGAGCAATACTTGCAGATGGCACAGAAACAGGATGCAATAGCGTTACAACTCCAGGAACTATATTCGGGAAAGATGTACTTTTATACCCGAATGCAACTGCAAGGGGCTATTATCCTCCAAAAACCATAATAAAACTGAAACAAACACAAAAATTAGAACAAAGGATGTAACCACAGAGGCACTGAAATTAGTAAGACACAAAAAGTGGCTACGAGGAGGTAAAGGCATGGGCAAGTTATTCGGAACAGACGGAATAAGAGGAGTTGCAAATCAATACCCAATCACCCCTGATATGGTTATGCAGATTGGGCAGGCTACTGCGTATATACTAAAAAAAGAAGGGCATCACTCAAGAATTGTTATAGGTAAAGATACAAGGCTTTCTGGTTATATGATAGAAAGTACGCTGGTGTCAGGCATATGTTCTATGGGGACAGATGTAATACTTGTGGGTCCTGTACCAACACCTGGTATTGCCTTTTTAACTACTAACCTGAACGCGGACGCAGGAATAGTAATTTCTGCTTCACATAATCCATACCAGGACAACGGAATCAAGATATTTTCAAAAAACGGATATAAGCTAACTGACGAAGAAGAGCTGAAAATTGAAGAGCTGATACTTTCAAAAAAACTCCCGTCTCTTCTTACAAGTGCTGAAAATCTGGGCCGTGCGTTCAGGGAAGAAGACGCAAGTGGAAGGTATATAGTATTCCTCAAACATTCATTCCCCAGTAATCTTAACCTTGAAGGAATTAAGATTGTGCTTGATTGTGCAAATGGTGCTACTTATAAAGTTGCTCCTACATTGTTTAAGGAGATGAGGGCTGAGATTATTACTTTAAACGTTAGCCCTGATGGCCAGAATATTAATCTGGATTGCGGCTCACTCTATCCTGGAAATCTCGCAAAAAAGGTAGCTGAAACTAAAGCGGATATCGGGCTTGCCTTTGATGGTGACGGTGATAGGTTAATAGCAATTGATGAAAAAAGCAACATAGTCAATGGCGATAAGATAATTGCAATATGCGCAAAAAAAATGAAAGAGGAGGGTATACTAAAGAATAACACTGTAGTTACAACTATAATGAGCAATCTAGGACTTTCTGTTACATTCAAAAAGATGGGCATTAAGAATGTAACAACAAAAGTTGGCGATAGATATGTGCTTGAGGAAATGATAAAAAATGATAGTGTTATTGGAGGAGAAGATTCCGGCCATATAATTTTTAAAGAACACCATACCACAGGTGATGGTATTTTAACCGCACTACAGCTTCTATCCGTTATGAAAAAGGAAAACAAGCCCCTCTCAGAACTGTCAAAGATTATGAAGACCTTCCCTCAGGTTTTGATAAATGTGAAGGTTAAAAGGAAAGCCCCACTTGAAGAAATACCTGAACTAAAGAGTATAATATCAGAAGTTGAAAAGGAACTCGCTGACAAGGGCAGGGTTCTTGTAAGATATTCTGGCACTCAGTCTATCTGCAGGGTGATGCTTGAAGGCCCTACCAAAAGCGATGCTGAAAAACTTGCCAACAAAATAGCCAAAGTTGTAGAAGATGAATTAAATTAAAAAAATAGTAAACAATACTAAGGTACTTCCCAAAGAAGAGTGTATGAAACTATTTTATACAAAACAAGAAAGAGAAGAAATTTTTCAGTGCAGCGAAACAGAGCCTAACTTGTAGTCCAGCTTTAATTTTTCTACATGCCTGTAATGTTCTATATTCTTCAATTCTGAGGCAGCATCCTGATCAAGCACAACAGTAGCCTTTCCATTATAAAGTTGTATTGCTGATGCAGTGATTTGAGATGTTATGGGCCCCTCAAGAGCTTTTGCAATAACTTTTGCTTTTTTCTTTCCATTAGCAATCATAAGTACATGCCTTGCTTCAAGAATTGTTTCAATTCCCATTGTGATTGCAAAATGCGGCATCTGCTCTCTTTTTATTTCTGCCTTCTTATAAAAACTTTCATAATTATCATCTAAAGTCTGCTTTGTTAACGGCTCAATTCTTGTTCTAGATGACAGAGACGACCCAGGCTCATTGAATGCCCAGTGGCCATCCCCGCCTATCCCGAGAAGCTGTATGTCTACCCCTCCTGCTTTTCTTATCTCATCTTCATACCATTGGCAAAACTTCTCTGGCTCTTTTGAAAGCCCATCAGGCACATGAGTATTTTCTTTCTTAATATTTATATGTTTAAAAAGTTCTTCATACATAAACCTTGCATAACTTTGGTCTAAATCATATGGTTTACCAAGATCAATACCAGCCCCAAGATATTCATCAAGATTAAAAGTTTTAACTTGTGAAAAATCAAGCCCTTGTTTGTGCATCCTTATTAGTTCTTTATATGTCCCTATTGGCGTACCTCCAGTTGCCAGCCCAAGAACACAGTCAGGTTTTGATTTTATGCATTTTGCAATAATCTCTGCTGCATACCTGCTCATTTTCTCATAATTATCCCTCACAATAATATCCATTAATACCTCCTCAAAAAATCTATTGAACATTCTTTAGAAAATTTAGCGCACCCTGGGTGCGGGGTTTTAATTTTAACAAAATATCTCTTTATTTTATCACACATAGACACCAAGACCCAAAAGATTTTTTCATCTTCGTTCAACTTTGCAGACTTACTATTATTTTCTGCAGTACATTCCAGCCAATCTGCAAATTATAGTATCTTTTACTAATTTTATAGTCAAGCATCGAATTGCTGATTCCTTATTTTATTTCTTCAATTATTCTGTGTAAAGTATATAATATATAAAAATATAAATTTTAATAAGCGGGTGATTCACATAACTGTAATAGATATAAACTTCATTATAACAGAAATCTTAAGGCTTCTACCCTTCTTCATTCCAATTATAATAATTCAGTATGGCCTGATGATATTTGCTCTGGTTCAGCTTTTTAGAAATGAGGCTGCCTATCTGCCAAAATGGGGATGGGCCTTGATTATTATCTTTTTCGGTATCATTGGTCCAGTTGTTTTCTTAATAGTAGGTAAAAAGAAAGAAATAGAAAATGATTAAGGTCGTTGGTTTAAAAAAAAGTTATGGCCGTCTGGAAGCATTGAAATCTATCAGCTTTGAGGTTGAAAAAGGCTCAGTATTCGGGTTTATTGGACTAAATGGCGCTGGAAAAACCACCACGATGAATATCCTGACCGGTTTGATTAGATTTAATGGAGGTAAAATATTCATTAAAGGTAAGGATTTTTTAAAAAATAAGCAGGAACTGATAAGAACAATTGGATATCTGCCTGAGACCCCAACCTTTTATAATTATATGAATGCTTATGAGTATTTAAATTTCATTGCCAGAATTATAGGATGCGATTTAAAAAAAACTAGAAAAAGTGTTGGCAAACTTCTGGAAATGATTAAATTGACAAAACATGGAAAAAGACGCATTGGTGGATACTCACGGGGAATGAAACAAAGATTGGCGCTGGCAGTAGCATTTATGAACAGTCCCGAAATTCTCTTTTTAGATGAGCCTGCATCTGCGCTTGATCCTGAAGGAAGAGTGGAAATGCTGGAGCTTATTGAAAGTCTTAAGGATGATAAAATCACTATTTTTCTGTCCACACATATTTTAAATGACGCAGAGAGAGTATGTGACAAAATATGCATTATAGATGAGGGTAAAATACTTTTGACTAAAAATCTGTCCCAGTTATACGAAACCTATATACAGCCTATTTTTGATGTTGAGTTTGAAGAAGACCCTGAGGAGGCGGTCAATTCACTAAAAAAACTTAGCTGGATTGAAAGTATTAAAGAAAATGGCCGGAGAATAAGCATATATGTTAAAGACATAGATCACGCCAAAAAAGAAATATTAAAAGAGATTTCAAAACTTAATACCAATGTTACCAGTTACCAGATCAGAAAAAGCACACTGGAAGATATTTTTATGAGAATGGTAAGTAAAAATGAGATCATTTAAAGCTTATTTTAAAAAAGAGATATTGGAGTCTGTTAGAGGAAATAAATACCTGATTTTATTTGTAGGTACTATTTTCTGGGCTCTAATGGATCCATTGATGTTAAAGCTTTTACCTTTAATTCTAAAAAATTATTTACCTGCTGACCTGATTGTTCTATTTTCCACTTTTAACCGCGATACAGCTTTCCAGACTTTTCTAAATGATTTATTTCAAATTGGAACAATTATTATTGCATTAACCTTAATGGGACTTCTTTCCAATGAAGTTTCTTTAAAAAAATTAGTCTTTCCTTATTCCAGGGGAGCAAGCCCTGCAGGTGTTGTACTTGCAAAATATATCCACTATACGATTACAATTTCTCTTTTTATACTAATAGCCTTCCTGACTAATTATTTTTATATTAACAGGCTTTTCACCGGAGGGATGTTATCAATTGAAATTGCGCTAAAATCATCTCTTCTATATATCTTATATTATTCCGTATTGTTATCCATACTTTTATATTTTAGCAGCCTATTTAAAAGAGGTTTAATTGCCGGGATTTCAGTACTTGTTCTTGGATATAGTCTGAGCATTTTCAATCAGTTTGAGACTATAAGAGTATACCTCCCCAATTACCTGCTTTTTAAGGCAGCAGATATCGGGCATATTTTTGATAATTCCTTGATTCCCACTGTCATCATTTCATTCTGTATCATCATACTCCTGGTCTTCTTTTCAATCCTGCGTATGAAAAAAATTGATGTCGCCTGAATATCATAAATTGAAACGAAGCTGATAGATTTTATTATTAAATCAATAAGTTTTGGAGTAGGTAAAAGTTTAAAAGAAATCAACAATTGATTGGGACAGTTCCTTAATAACCTGACTTTCAAATATAAGTAGAATTTTAAATAATATTTAGCAGATAAAAGAAAAGGCTTCTACAACCAGAATAAAAACTTTGCCACTCTTTTATCTGCTATTGGATTAACCTATTGTTATACCGAATTTTGATTATTTCTTAATAATCTTAATATCTTCGATATTCTCTTTTTGGTCTTTCTCTACGGGGGCGTGCTTCATCAACTTTTAAAGTGCGCCCCATAAAATCACTGCCGTCCAATTCTTCTTTTGCTTTTTCAGCTTCAGATGAATCAGACATTTCGACAAATCCAAATCCTTTGCCCGGGATTATGTCGATCTGGCTGACTTTACCATATTTAGAGAAGAGCTCTTCCAGTTGCTCATTAGTAGCAGAATAATCAAGATTCCCTACATATAGTTTGCTACCTTGCATTTTTTCTAACCTCCTTTTTCTTATTTCTTCAAGTCTAATAACATTGCCTTTGGAGGTAGAAGCAAGATATTTGCTCTATCACTATGAAGGAACATTATTAAACATAAAAATATTAAGTATTATAACTTTTTTTATAAAATATAGCTAACGAAAGTTTAGATACGTAAGCATTTAAAATTTCGTGATAGATTTTCATTAAATCTCTTACCCCAGTAACTTTCCCATTCACCATTTATCTTAAGCAGTCTTAAGCTCCTGAGCCTCTTTACCAAAGGCAAGGCATATATTTTTCTTTAGATGCCAAAGGTCAAGCAGATAAATGGATGCTGGAAACATTTCCAACTTCACTCTTCCGGGTATCCAATCGGGATTATATAAAGAGGTATATGATCCCGGGGTAAATCCAATAAATCCTGAATATAACTATCATCAAAAGCGCCTACAGGGACTGCTCCAAGGCCAAGCGCTACAGCCTGCAGCAGTATATTCTGGCATGAGTGTCCAGCTTCTAAATGTACATATCTTATACCCCTTTCCCCATACTTTACTGTAGTTCTTTCGTAAACAGCAGTGATAATTATATTTACTGGAGCTTCTGCAACAAATCCCTGAAAGAGAGCACCTTGTATTAGATTTGGTCTTAAATCATCTGAACTTAATTTTATAATTTTATGACCATCCGGAATATAGTGAAATACACCATCACTTTTTAATAAAAATATTTCAAGGGGATAAAGCGCACCTGCAGATGGAGATGTCCTATAACCGGTAGATTCCTGAGTAATTCCCTGAGCAGCCCAGAGGATCTGTGATATCTGATCAAGACTTAATTCTTTGGAAGAAAAACTCCTCACTGACCTTCTGCTATTCAAGGCTTCTTCCAGTGAGATATTACTTTTTAATTCAGGCTGTGGAAGCATAATTTCTTCCCCTTTCATATTATTTTTTATTTCATCCTCTTCTTCTCCAGCAATGTCTTTTGACTTTTCTTTGATTGTATGAGTGATATAAGAGCTTACCTCGCGTAGTCCATTACAGGATATTAATGAAATGAGTAAAGACACCAGGATTAAAAATGTAATCAGCATTTCAAAAGCTAAAGTCAAATTTTTAACTCTCTTATTTCTCATAAACTCCTTATTAAATATTATACATCAATTGTCCCAAATTATAAGAAGGCAGTATTCTATTCTACCAGAACTATCAGGATAATTTTTTTATAGAATTAAAAACAATATAAATCCTTTTATAATACTTATCTAATTTATTACCTTCAATTGATTCAAGAATAGGATGTGCCCCAATCCTGGTACCTAAAATAAGAAAAATTTTATTTCAATAAATGCTCACTTCTAAGCTAAAATAAAGTAAACAATATTGTAAAGTTATGTTATATTATATAAATTATAAAATTTTTTTTAATGCTTATGGGAAGCCTGGAACTTTTTAGAAATATAGGACTGGTAATAACCTGTTATTTCATAGGCGCAATACCTTTTTGCAATATTATTGCAAAAATCCATAGCAATAAGGATTTAAGAAAAATTGGAGACAGAAATCCAGGTGGATGGAACTTAGTATTTAACGTATCAAAATTTTGGGGATCTTTAGGTATAATCTTAGATGTTCTTAAAGGTTTTCTACCATATTTTTTAGTTTTAAGAATCACAGGTATAGAAATCGTGGCAATACTTGCCGGGTGTGCTGCCGTAGCCGGTCATAATTATTCTGCATACCTAAAATTTTCAGGCGGTAGAGGAATTGCAACTACACTGGGATTTCTTCTTGCTATTAATCCCCTGACCATTATAGCTTTTGGAATAGGTATGCTTTCAGCATTATTTTCAATTAAAAATATGATCTGGGGAGTAATATCAGGAATTGTTGCATCAAGTATCTTTTTATGGCTCTTTAAAAGTTCGCCAATTTATTTAATCTTAGGAATTTTACTCATAATAATTATTATTCCCAAATACATTAACCGTTCAATAACAATACCCCATAATTTTAAATTTAGAAAAGAGAAAAGTTTAAAAGATTTATTTACACCAACTATTAGATAACTACTTATAATTATCGCTTACCAGTCTTAATTCATCTTCTTCCCTGACATCATATATTCTACCTTTCCAGTTTACACCCATTCCAATTTTAGTATTGAAGATTGAATTTATGGCTATATATATAAGGTATACCATGGAAATAGGATGTAATATTATATCAACAGCTTTGCATTTGAACCTTATAGAAAAAATTATTTTAGGAATTAAAATAATGATTATCTGAAGAATAATAAGATTTATTAATATAGCTGGCCAGTCAAAAAGAATTCCAACAGGAAGCATTATGAAAGGAAATAAAAATATTGCAGATATCAAAATAATAGCTATCGTTATTATATAAATATTATAATCAAAAGCAGCAAATATAGTTCTGGAATGGCCTCTCACTACTTCCCTAAAATTCTTATACATCCGGCAATATAAGCTACTTCTGCCGTCAAAAATCATGAATTTATATCCGCATCTTTTTACCTGTTTCGATAGCATTATATCTTCAATGACTTTACTTTTTATAGATTTATGTCCCCCAATCTTTTTGTATACCTCTCTCTTAAATAGCATAAACTGGCCTATTGCGGTACAAAATAATACACTTTTAGACTTTCTTATAAGATAAAGTGGTACAAAACTTAAAATCATATATTTCCCAAATGGTACTATCATTCTCTCATGCAATGTAACCGTTATCTGTTTTGCAAACACCGACAGCGCATCCAGATTATATCTTAGGAGGCAGGCAACTGAGCTGGATATAGAATTTGGAAAGTGAAGGGTATCTGCATCAGTAAATATAAAATAATTTCCGTTTGCATATTTTGACAGCTGCCAGCAGGCATAGGATTTACCCAGCCATCCTTTTTTAAGCGGTTCTCCACTGTATAGTTTTATCCTTGGATCTTTTTGGGAAAGCTCTAATACTATCCTTGCGGTATCGTCTGTGGAGTTATCATCAAGTACAAGTATTTCTATATTTTCGTAATCCTGTTTTGTAAGGGATATAATACACCTTTTTATGTTTTCTTCTTCATTTCTTGCCGGAATGAGTACAGACATAAGCGGATTTTGAGCCAGTATGTTTTCGGGCAGCTTAAATCTGGATGTATCCTTAAACAGGATATTGTTTATTAAAAAGTTTACGAGTACGAACAGAAGAATTGCGGTGATTATATACTGGTATAATAAAAGTATATCCATATTTTTAATTTAAAAAAGTAGTTGCAATTATTATACCACAACTAAAACTCATAAGACCATTTTCATTAAGGTTTTGGCATTCTCTAATGCATAACCCTCTGCATCATTGTTAAAATAGACGTAATTTTCAATATTTTTTTTCAAATTTTTTTTAATTAGTACCGCAATTTTTTTAAGTTCATTCTCTGAATAACTAGAACAGTAGAGACCTTTAGGACCATGCATTCTTATATAACAAAAATCTCCTGTAATTTTTTCCCTGTAAGGAAATTTAGGAGAACTTGAAATTACAACAGCACATTTAAACTCTTCCAGTAAATTATATATATCTTTTATAAACCAGCTACTCTCTCTGAATTCAAAGGCAAATCTATTATCTTTTGGGAGTATTTCTAAAAAATTTTTAAGCCTGGATTTGTCTTCCTTTAAATTGGGAGGCAGCTGAAATAAAAATGGTCCCAATTTTTCCCCAAGCCCTTTTGCTGCTGTAAGTAGTTTGTCAAGTGCTTCCCTGCAGCTTATAAGTCTTTTAATATGAGTTATATATCTGGAAACCTTTACCGAAAAAAGAAAATCCCCGGATGTATTTTTTCCCCAGTTGACAAAAGTCTTGAGTTCAGGCAAATGATAAAAACTGCTGTTTATTTCTACTGTGCTAAACTCTTTGGAATAATAATCCAGCCACCGGTTTTTCTTCAAATCTTCAGGATAAAATCTTCCAGCCCAGTGATTATAACTCCACCCGGAAGTGCCTATGTGGATTAAAGAATCATCCATTATAAGGTAATTAAAAAAATAAAAATCCAATTAAATGAGAGAATCAATAAATATGATAACCTAATCCGGGGAAAATTTATATCTAAAAAATAATAATGGAGAAAGTAATGCCGATATATAACTATTACCTATATATTGCCTATAAAACGTATTTTGTATTTTAAATTTTTACTTATTTCTTAATAGATTCTATTTATATATTTTTTTCATCTCTTCAAGAGTCATTGGCTTATAATCCCCTGCATGACCGGCAGTTCCGAAATCAATCATCTTTCCCTTAACCATCTGGTACACTGCTTCTCTTGCAGCTCCAAAATATGTCCTGGGATCAAAAGCACTCAGATTCTCGCCAAGATATTTCCTGATGGCACCTGTCATTGCCAGTCTTCCGTCAGTATCCACATTTATTTTCCTGATTCCCCTTTTTATGGCTTCCTTGATGCTCTCCATGGGAACACCCATTGTCTTTTCCAGTCTGCCGCCATATTTATTTATAATCTCAATTAGTTCCTGCGGCACTGAAGATGAGCCATGCATAACAAGAGGAACCCCTGGAATTTTTTCGACAACCTTGTTTATTATATCCATGGCAAGAGTTGGTTTTGCCTTAAATTTATATGCTCCATGGCTGGTCCCAATGGCAAGGGCAAGCGCATCTACGCCTGTACGCTTTATAAACTTAACTGCCTCATCCGGGTCAGTTAGCATCACTTTTTCGGAGCCGACACCATCTTCTATCCCACCAAGTGTCCCCAGCTCACCTTCAACAGACACACCAAACTCATGCGCGTAATCAACAACTTCTTTTGTTACCCTAACATTTCCTTCAAAAGTTGTAGGAGTCTTGGAATCTTCCTTAAGCGAGCCATCAATCATAACTGATGTAAAGCCCAGTTCTATAGCCTCCTTACAGGTCTCCAGGCTGTTTCCATGGTCAAGATGGAGTACAATAGGAATATCAGGATTATCCTCAACAGCAGCGGCAGCAAGATATTTTATATAAGCCATATTTGTATATTTTAGCGCTCCCCTGCTTGCCTGAATAATCACCGGTGATCTGGTTTCACTTGCAGCTCTCATTATCCCCTGGATCTGTTCCATATTATTGACGTTATAAGCTCCCACTCCGTAATTCCCTTTTATGGCTTCATCTAACACCTGTTTCATTGGTACTAGCGGCATCGGTCCTCCTTGTAAATATATTTTTAAAAATCTTTATTATTAATAAGATATACCAGAATAAAATTTTAATAATTATACCATTTAGAAATTTAATTTCTATAAGATTATCTCCCCATCTTCTGATATAAATTCCAGGACTTAAGAAATTTATTATATTATATATAATTCTAAAATTGAATAAGGGTTATATTTCATAAAGATAATAATTCTTTGAACTATTTACAAAAGATTGCAATATAGATAAAATTCTATCCTGTGGCGCATTCGTCTAGTGGCCCAGGACATGGCCCTCTCACGGCTAAAACAGGGGTTCAAGTCCCCTATGCGCTACCAGCTTAAAAACCTTTTTACTTAAATCTATAGGTGGATTCATTCCTTTTAAGAATCCTTAAAATGATTATTTTTTTATCTTTATCATAAATATCATAAATTATTCTGTGAGAATAAAATTTTATCCTAAAAGTGATATCAAATCCCTTTATTTTTCTTACTCCGGAAGGTCTTGGTTCGATTGATAAATCGTCAATTGCTTTAATAATGCCATTAAAGTTTAATAATTTATTCCTTAACTTTTTGAGATCTCTTTCAGCAGCCGGTGATATTTTAATACTATAGTTATCCATATCAAATAATCTACAGCTCTTTTTTTAGCTTATCCCAGGATTTTGTCCCACTTTTTTTAACTTCTTTTTGGCTCTTTTTTATTAAAGGAGCTAATTCAAAATCTTCATGACTTTCAATCCACTCTATAACTGCCTCAGAGATAATATCACTAGCATTAATATTTCTTTTGGCTGCTTCTACTTTTAAATGTGTATATAAATTTTCATTTTTAAATACTACCGTCATTCTTTTACTCAATTATTAACCTCCTTAAACGTATAAGCATACATACACTTAAACATATAATAACAGATTTACTATTATTTTTAAATGATGTTTTAATTATGTGAACGAGTAACAGATCTGCATAAAAATTATTTCAATGTTAAGTAGCAATTAGTTTTGTTACTCATTTGTAAAATAATTCTTGAGATACCTGATTCGAAATTGTAATGCTTGGAACTACCAAAATTTCAAACTTTAAAATAATTGATTCTAAAGTATGTCCCTTGATGTTCCTTATTTATGTTCATAAATGTTTTTTGTTTTGCTGGTAATTAGTTTCCACTAATATACTTGGCTACCATATCTCCTACCTCTGTTGTGCTGTAGCCCATCTTACCGGCACCTAAACTCTTTACCTGGGTGCAGGCATAAGAAACTGCATCTTCAATAGATTTGGCTGCTTCTTTTTCTCCAAGGTGCTTTAACATCATCCTTCCCGCTTCTATTGCCGCTAGCGGATTTATAACATTCTTTCCGGTATATTTTGGAGCAGAGCCTCCTATGGGTTCAAACATTGAAGTTCCACCGGGATTAATATTTCCTCCTGCTGCAATTCCCATACCACCCTGGATCATCGCTCCGAGATCGGTAATTATATCTCCAAACATATTTGGTATGACCATAACATCAAACCATTCAGGATTTTTTATCATCCACATACATGCAGCATCAATATGATTATAATCCGTTTTAATATCGGAAAACTTCTTTGCCATTTCCATAAATGCCCTGTACCACAGATCTCCTACATAAGTGAGCACATTTGTTTTATGAACCAGGGTAAGTTTTCCCGGTTTCCCTTCTTCTTTTCTGACCTTTGCCAGATCGAAGGCATACTCCAGGCATCTGTCGACCATCTGCCTGTCATAAACCATCACCTGGGTTGCAACTTCATAGGGAGTTCCCTTCCTGGTTACACCACCGTGACCTGTGTACAGTCCTCCCGTATTCTCCCTTACAACCACAAAATCTATATCTTCCGGACCTTTGTCCTTCAGAGGACAGTCAACACCGGGATAAAGTTTTACCGGCCTTAAGTTTATATACTGATCCAGCGAAAATCTCAATTTTAATAAAATGCCAACCTCTAAAACTCCCGGCGGTACATCGGGATGTCCGACAGCGCCAAGATATATTACCTTAAATTTTTTAAGCTCGCTAATAGCAGAACCTGGAAGTATCTCTCCTGTCTTTAAATATCTGTCGCCGCCAAAATTATAATCGTTAAATTCAAAACTTATGTTATGTTTTTTACCTGCAGCCTCGAGAACCTTTTTGCCCTCCTTTATAACTTCCGGTCCTGTACCGTCCCCAGGTATAACCGCAATAGAATAATGCTTTGATCCAGCCATCTTTAAACCTCCACAAAAATAAAATTTCATATAACTATGCCTATATTATATATGAATATTTCTGTTTTTGTCTTTAAATTCTAAAATAATTAATGTCCATCAGTTAATGCTTTTACAAATACTGCTTTATCCAGTATCTTTTTGAAAGTTAAACAAATTATCTGTTTCCCTTGATTTTTAACATTGTAAAATTAAAACATATTACCTAGAATATTTTTAAAATATCAAAAATCAAAATTAAAGTTGTTTAAAGCATTTATGATTTAATTTACACATTAATAATATGGAAGGGGAAATTATGAAAAAATCACTTGGAGCTAAAACTATTATTTACCCTACTCCTGTTCTGGTTATTGGAACCTACGACAGTCAGAACAAGCCAAATTTAATGACTGTTGCCTGGGGAGGAATTTGCTGTTCTAACCCTCCTTGTGTGGCAATTTCTCTGCGGAAAGCCACTTACACTTATAATAATATAATGGAGAAAAAAGCCTTTACTGTAAATATACTTTCTGAAGATATGGTAAAAAATGCTGATTATTACGGTATTGTTTCAGGAAGAAATGAAGATAAGTTTACAAAAACAAATATTACTCCGGTAAAAAGCGATTTGGTTGACGCTCCCTACGGAAAAGAATTTCCTTTTGTGGTAGAGTGCAAACTATTCAAAAGCCTTGAAATAGGACTCCACACCCAGTTCATTGGAGAGATACTTGATGTAAAAGCAGAAGAGTCCATACTTGGCACATCTGGTTTTCCGGATATGGATAAGCTAAAACCATTTTTCTTTGACCCGGCTGGCAGCTACTATTTCCGTACCGGTAAAAAACTGGGAAAAGGATTCTCTATTGGTAAAGAGATTTGATTTTTTTCCCGCCCGTTGCTGGTATTTTAGCAAATTTATTATTCTCTAAATTTAACTAAAGATTTTATACAAAAATATTTTGCAACTTAAATCCGGAAATATCGTTTATAACATATAAAGTTACTTTAAAAACAAAATTACTTTACATTAGTTTTACAATCTGTCAGAATGGCAGAAATCTTGATTAGAAATATTAGAAGTTAAAAAGAAAAGAAAACACTTATAATGAAAATTTTACTTGTCTATCCGGATTACGAAGAAACTTTCTGGAGTTTTAAAAGAGTTTTAAAAATATTAGGTAAAAAGGCTTCATTTCCTCCCCTTGGACTTTTAACTGTCGGATCAATGCTTCCCGTCAGCTGGGAGAAAAAACTAATTGATATGAATACCGATATGCTAAAAGATGAACATATCAAATGGGCAGACTACGTTTTTATTAGCGCAATGATTGTGCAAAAAGAATCAGTCAGAAGAATAATAAATAAAGTTAAAAAATTGGGAAAACCCATTGTAGCAGGAGGACCTCTTTTTACTACAGGCTGGGAAGAATTCACAGATGTAGATCACATTTTTTTAGGAGAAGTAGAAGATACTTTTTCAGAATTTGTTGAAGATTTAAAAAACGGCACCATCAAGAAAATCTACAGCAGTGACAGATTTCCGGATATTAAAGAAACTGCTATTCCTGACTGGAACTCTATTAATGTTAAAAACTATAATACAATGTGTATTCAACTCTCCAGAGGCTGCCCTTTTAACTGCGAATTCTGTGATGTGGTACAGTTGAATGGAAGAGTGCCCAGGACAAAGAGCAAGGAACAATTAATTGCTGAACTTGAGGCTCTATACATAAGAGGCTGGCGTGCTGGTGTATTCTTCGTAGATGATAATTTTATTGGAAATAAAGCTTTACTAAAAAAAGATTACCTTCCCGCAATTATAGAATGGCAGAAAAATAAAAAGTATCCTTTTACATTCAATACACAAGTCTCAATCAACCTGGCTGACGACCAAGAACTAATGAAATTAATGACACTAGCCGGTTTTACAGCCGTATTTATAGGTATTGAAACACCTGATGCCAGCGGTCTTGAAGAATGCGGTAAGTTCCAAAATAAAAACAGAAACATGATAGAGTCAGTGAAAATAATTCAAAATACCGGTATGGAAGTTCAGGGTGGCTTTATTATCGGTTTTGATAGTGATAAGGCATCAATTTTCCAGCGCCAAATTGATTTCATCCAGAAAAGCGGAATTGTCACCGCTATGGTTGGCTTGCTTACTGCATTGCCAAAAACCAGGTTGTATCAGAGACTAAAAGAAACAAATAGATTAACTAAAATGACAACAGGCGATAATACAAAAACTGCAGTTTTGAATTTCATTCCGAAGATGGATAAAAATATACTTCTAAATGGTCATAAGAAAGTTGTATCTACAATTTATACTCCTAAATCTTACTACGAGAGAATTAAAACTTTCTTAAGAGAATATAAGCCGACTAAAAAAATAAAGGCTCCTAAACTCCGCATGTACCATATAAGAGCATTGATTGGTTCAATCTGGTGGCTTGGAATTAAACAAAGAGGAAGACATTATTTCTGGAAATTAATTTTATGGAGCATTCTTAAACGGCCGTCTCTTTTCCCTTATGCAATTGGTTTCTCTTTAGCAGGAATTCATTTTAGGGCAATATCATAAGGGTTTCTGTTGTTACTATTTTGTCATAATATCATTAAAAATAATAAAAAAACATGGTACACTTATTACTATTAATTTACTGGTTGTAAATCTTCCCTGTATAATTCTTCAGAGATTCTACTGAAAATATAGTCCAATCTTTGGTTGATAAATCCTACCTTATCATGGACATATATAATTACCTCTTAACTGTTCATATATAATTGTTTTTGTGATATTTTATAACCCAGTATTGATATAGCAATTTTTTACCTTAAAAAAATGGAAAAAAATAAGTTTGAGGAAATAATATTAGATACCCTGAAAAACCTGCCAGATAAATTTAAAGATAAAATAAAAAATCTTAGTATCGTCATCGAAGAAAATGATATAAGCGAGGTTTTAGAAAATAATAAAGATGTCCGGACAAAATACACACTTGGTCTTTATCAGGGGCTTCCTGCTACCAAACGGGCAGGCAGAATAAATATATTGCCTGATAAAATAACCATTTATAAAAAATCACTGGAAGAAATAAGCCGCAGTGATAAGGAATTAGAAAAAAACATAAAAAAAGTTATTTTACATGAATTGGGGCATTACTTCGGTCTTGATGAAAAAAAGTTAAGGAGATTAGGCTACTGATTCTTACTTTTTATAATACTACTTACCGAAATCCTTTAAATGATTTAATGCCGTTTTCTACATCAATATTGTCTAGAGTAATATAAATTTGGCTACACTTGATCTGACAAGAAAATTTATTATGAATTTAGACCCATTGAGGTAAGAGTAAAACTATAAAAAAGTAAAGAATTCTATCTCCAAAGTAGGTAATGGATTTTGGAAGAAATAAAACTTTAATTTAAAAAATTTAAAAATAAAAAATATCTATAAAAAGCTACTAATTTTGGAAAATATTACTTACTAAAACTATAGATACATTACTGTGTTTATCCTACCAAATTGGCATATTTTGCGAAGTATTTCTTTTATGTACTACTTTACTGCATTGCTTTTTCCAGGCCGGGCTTTACTTTCGGCAAATACTATATCTGAATGTTTTACTCCCAGTTCTCTGGTAATCTTTTCACATTTTGCCTTGAGTAAAAAGAAGATATTAGCGCCAGTTTCATCAAGAGTTTCGAAATTTCCCTGTCCTTTACTGATTATCAGGTCTGCTTTTTTAAATTCTTCTAAAAAAGCATCCGATGAATCACTAATATTTATACCAATATTGCTATTTCCAGTTTCTATCACTCTTGCCAGGTTATCAAACTCTGCTTCAACTGCATCTTCCAGGGTGGCATCATTAATTATTGGATCTGATTTAACCGTAAGGACCACCTTTTTATCCAGTTTTACCAATTCTTTTATTAAAACTTTATCAAATACTATCTCTCCTGCATTATCAGTTATATATAAAATATTAATCGAATCCTTTAGTGATTCCCTAAACTTATCATAATCATCCACTGCTAGCGGCATGTTTTGTAAATCCTGTATAATTTTATTAAAATCCAATGTATTTACTTTTTTTATATCTATTCCAAAATCTATTACATTTCCTGCAATTGCAACCTTCGCTGCCATATATAATTTATTTTTTACAGAATCAACCACCTTCTCTAATTTTGGGTAAATATCTAGAGCTAACCTGTTATATTTTCTTTTTAAATCATAATAAGGATCTTTAATGCCCGTTACCTCTCTAAATACAATGTATCCAATATCTGAGTTGGCAGCAGGTGACAGGTCGTAATCTATATTCTCTAATTTTTGCAGCAGCTCTGAAACAACCTTTTTACTAAGTTTATTACTACAACCACTAATCTTTAGCGTATTTATAGTCTGTTTTATAATGCATGGTACACACTCTAAATCTGTTTTCATTAAAACTCCTCACTTTTACCTGGCACAAATTTAGATTATATAGGAAATATTTTAAAATTAAATAAGAAAATTTTTTAAATGTTGACTTTAATTATAGATATATGTAAACTATTCAAGTAATGTTTCACTAAAAGTGAAAATTAATTTTACCAAATTACGAAAATTATTTTTGTATTTCTGCAAAACTTTTGTTATAATTGGAGCGACAAAAAGTTTTTTTATAAAAGGTTATTATAGGAATGTTAGATGAATTAATAAAATATAATGTAAAAAAACTTTTTTTTTGATGTAAAATATACATGTAGAGAGATTTAATAAATAAGGGTTGAGAATATAATGGCAGAAGAAAAAAGATTAGACAAAAATAAAGAAAAAATAAAAATACCGGAAGAGCTTCCTCTTCTATCCTTAAAAAATAGTGTGGTATTCCCCTTTCTAGCAACGCCGCTGGTTGTGGGTAGAAAAAAGTCTTTGGAAGCTGTTAAAAGTGCATCCAGAGAGCACAAAATCATAGTAGTCGTGGCACAAAAAGAAGAAAATAAAGAACAGGTGGAAAAAGATGACCTATATGATGTAGGAACTGCTTGCGCTATAAAGCAAGTAGCTAATATATCAGAGAGTGAGACCAAGTGCATCGTTGAAGGAATTTCCCGGGTAAAAATAAAGTATTTTACTCAAACTGAACCTTATTTCAGAGTAGCAACTGAAGTACTTGAAGAAATCCCTTTAATCGAAGATGAGGAAACAGAAAATCTTAATACAACTGTTAGAATGCAAGTTGAGAAGTTTATTCAACTGGGTATCCCCCTGCCTACAGCTTTTGTAGTGGCAGCAACCAATATTTCTAAGCCTGAGGTTCAGACTGATTTATTTGCTTCATATCTGCTTTCAAGTACCAAACAGAAGCAGAAAATCCTTGAAGAAAACAACCTGAAAATAAGGTTAAAAAAATTAACAGAATACCTTGGTGAAGAACTTAAGAGGTTTGAAGTTCAGTCTCAAATAAGAGATAAAGTTCAAAAAGAAGTAGGAAAAACGCAGAGGGAATATTATCTCCGCCAGCAGCTTAAGGCGATTAAGAATGAACTGGGCGAATTTGATGAGTCTATTGCTCTGACCAGGGAATTAGAGAAAAAATTGCAGAAGAAAAAAATGCCCAAAGAGGCTCATGATAAAGTATTAAAAGAAATAGAAAGGCTGGAAGACATTCCCAGTATGTCTCCGGAACACTCTTATGTGAGGACTTATGTAGAGTTGATGCTGGACGTTCCCTGGTCCGAAAAGACCAAAGATGTTATGGATTTAAAAAAATCAAAGAAAATATTGGATGGCGATCATTACAATCTGGAAAAAGTTAAAACTCATATTCTGGATTATCTGGCTGTAAGAAAATTAAAGGGTAAATCAACCAAAGGCCCGATACTATGTTTTGTTGGACCTCCAGGTGTTGGAAAGACTTCTCTTGGGCAGTCTATAGCCAAGTCTCTGGGAAGAAAATTTATAAGAATGTCTATTGGTGGTATAAGAGATGAAGCTGAAATCAGAGGACACCGGAGAACGTATGTAGGAGCGCTTCCAGGCAGGATTATCCAGGGTCTTACGCAAGTCGGAACAAATAATCCGGTATTCATGCTGGACGAGATTGATAAGGTAGGTATGGATTATAGAGGCGATCCTTCATCTGCATTACTCGAAGTACTTGATCCGGATCAAAACAATTCATTCAGGGATCATTACCTTGAAGTACCATTTGACCTTTCAAATACAATGTTTATCACAACAGCTAATATACTGGACACCATACATCCTGCACTCAGGGACAGAATGGAGACTATTGAAATACCTGGCTATAGTTCTGAGGAAAAGATTCATATAGCTGAAAAATTCCTGATCCCCAAGCAACTAAAAGAACAGGGAATAGAAAAATATAATGTCAAATTTACTGGTGAAGCCATCTCTCTAATAATTGAGGAATATACCAGAGAAGCCGGCGTCAGGAATTTAGAGCGGGAGATAGCAAATATCTGTAAAAAAATTGCAAGGGAAATAGTTGAAGAAAAAAGATATCCCAGGAATATAACTACTGAAAAAGTAAGGAATTACCTTGGTGTCTCAAAAGTTTTACCAAGTGAAATCGAAGACAAAAATAGAGTGGGAGTCGCCACAGGTCTGGCCTATACACCAGTAGGCGGAGATATACTGCTTATTGAATCCACTTATTATGGGGGCAGCGGCGAACTAATACTCACAGGGAAACTGGGAGATGTAATGCAGGAATCGGCAAAAGCAGCAATAAGTTATATTCATTCAAGAGCAAAAGACTTTGGAATAGAAGATAAGTTATTCAGTAAATCAGATATACATATTCATGTTCCCGCAGGAGCTGTGCCTAAAGACGGGCCATCGGCAGGCGTGGCTATAACTTCTTCTCTTGTATCTGCATTTACAGGAATACCTGTTATAAGAAATGTGGGTATGACAGGAGAAATAACTTTAAGAGGCAGAGTTCTTCCAATTGGTGGACTTAAAGAAAAACTTCTTGCGGCAAAAAGAGCAGGGCTCAAGAAAGTTGTTCTGCCTGAAAAAAACAGGAAGGATCTCGATGAGGTACCTAAAAACATACTCAAAGGACTAAAGCTGGAATTTGTGGAAAATATCGACGATGTAATTAAACATACCCTTGAAAGATATCCTTCAAAGCTAGAAAGTCCTGATGACAAAGGTGTAAAAGCTCCTGTTGAAGAGCCTAAAATAAGACAATCTCAGAGGTTTACTCCTACTATACAGTAGGTTATTTTTTAATAAAGCTCTCCCTGCAGGATGTCAGCTACCTCTTTTTCTCCATACTTTCCCAAAATCAGTACCGCCTGCTGCTTCCGCCCCTGGAAAGGACATTCCAGATAATCTATCTGATCAGTGTCTGAAATGTCTTTTCCCGGTAAATACCATTGGTATTTTATTTCTATTGCAGCTTTCTATAACTTCCTTGTCTCTAATAGAACCACCTGGCTGTATTATTGCTGTAATTCCATTTTTGGCAGCAAGCTCGGCTACATCCTCGAAAGGGAAAAAGGCGTCTGAAGCCATAATTGAATCCTTGCATCTCCCATTTGATTTTTTAATGGCTATTTCTGCAGCATCAATTCTACTCATCTGTCCTGCACCTATGCCTACAGTACTACTATCGGCAACCAGTACTATAGCATTGGATTTAACACTTTTAACAATTTGCCACCCAAATAGAAGATCGTTCCACTGACTGGGGTCTGGCTCAACACTGGTTACTACTTTCATATCCTTTTTACTATCTGTGCCTTCATCCAGATCCTGCACTAACAGTCCACCATCTACGCTTTTAATATCCACCTTTTGCAGTTTAAAATCATCTGAATTTATACTGCTAATGTAGGTATTCAATTCAAAATCAATTTTAAGGATTCTCAAGTTCTGCCGCCCGGCCAGTATTTTAAGAGCTTCCCCATCAAAATCTGGAGCTATAAGTACTTCTACATATTTATCCAGCATAAACTTTGCCGCCTCTGCCGTCCATTTCATATTACAGGCTACAACACTGCCAAAAGCTGAAACCGGGTCGCACTGATATGCTTTTTTGTAAGCCTCTTCAACAGACTGCGCAGCAGCTGCGCCACATGGATTGTTATGTTTAATTATTGCTACACAGGGGACAGCAAATTCTTTAACAATTCCAAATGCCGCATTACCGTCCAGAATATTATTATAGGACAGCTCTTTGCCCTGAAGCTGCCAGGCACCCGCAAAATTATCTGTGCCGGTATCTATATATTTATAATAAGAAGCTTTCTGATGAGGATTTTCGCCATATCTAAGGTTTTGAATTTTTTTAAGATTTAAACCGAGACTATCCCTGAAATTACCATTACTGTCCCTGAAATTATTTTCGGTTTCTTTGCCTGCGCTGCTGCAACCTATATCCAGGTAATCTCTTATGGATATATCTGAATTTCCAAAACTTCCAGTTTTATTTTTAAGGTAATTAAAGATTACACTGTCATATTCACAGGTATGCTGAAAAGCTTTAACACTTAATCTAAACAGGGTACCCAGGCTAATATATCCCCCGCTATCTTTAAGCTCTGCCTGTATTTTTTTATAGTCATCAGGGTCAACCACTACAGCTACCCCTTTATAATTTTTAGCAGCGCTTCTAATCATAGTAGGACCGCCAATATCAATATTTTCAATAGCCTCTTCCATAGTAACATTTGCTCTGGATATGGTTTCTTTGAACGGGTATAGATTCACTACCACCATATCTATTAACTTTATCTTTGAGTTTGAAACTTCTTTCATATGATTCTCATTGCTTCGGTCAGCTAATATCCCTCCATGTATATATGGATGAAGGGTCTTTACTCTCCCGTTCAACATTTCAGGAAAACCAGTAACTTCTTCTACCTTCTTTACTTTTATTCCTGACTCTTTTAACTTTCTGTAAGTCCCTCCAGTTGAAATAATTTCTACTCCTGCCTCCTCTAGAGTTTTTGCAAAATCTACAATCCCTTCTTTATTGGAGACACTGATTAGAGCTCTTTTTATCCTTACTTTCATTTTCCTCCCTGTTTAATATCATTTTTTATTTAAAATTTTTACCCTTCTTCCATCTATTTCCAATCTATCCTGGCAAAAATATTTTACTGCTTCAGGATAAATTTTATGCTCTACTTTATGTATCTTTTCCTCCAGTTCTTCCACACTGTCATCAGGATCAATGTCAACAGCCTCCTGGAGTATTATTGGTCCGCTATCAAGACCTTCATCCACAAAATGCACTGTAACCCCGGTCACTTTTACACCATACCGGTAAGCATCTTTTATGCCATGAGTGCCTTTAAATGACGGCAGAAGTGCAGGATGAATATTTAAAATCTTATTTTTAAACCTGTGGACAAATTCCTGGCTCAATAGAAACATATAACCTGCAAGAACTACAAGATCTATTTTTTCTTCTTCCAGCATTTCTATAATCTCTGAATCATACTGTTCCCTGCTGCTATATTTGGCGGGATCCATAAAAACTGCTTTTATTTTATTTTTTTTCGCCCTTTCTAAAGCAAAAGCGTCTTTATTATTAGAAAAAACCAGAACTATGTCTCCATTTAAACCATGTTTGTTATTATAATCTATAAGAGCTTGAAGATTTGAGCCAAAACCTGACGCAAATACAGCAATTCTTTTTTTCATTTATAACCTCTGGATTTCTTCTATTATTACCCTTCCATTTCCTCTGGTAACATTACCAATATTATATATATCTTCTCCCAGCTCTCCAGCGATATTTCTTGCTTTATCAAACTCACCAGGAGAAGTAATAATAACCATTCCTATACCCATATTGAACACTCTAAACATTTCATCTCTATCAATATTTCCCAGGTCCTGTAAAAATTTAAAAATAGCAGGAATTCTCCAGGTCCCTTCCAATATGGAAGCATTCATATTCCCGGGGATTATTCTATTTATGTTTTCATAAAATCCCCCGCCGGTTATATGGGCAATTCCGTGAACTTGAACTTTATTTTTAATCATCCTGTCTATTATCTTAAAATATAATTTTGTAGGAGTCAGAAGCAAATCCCCGAGTGATATACCACCAGCCCAATCATATTTTTTATTCAGTTCCAGATTTTTATCTTTAATTAGTTTCCGCACCAGTGAGAATCCGTTACTATGGACTCCGGAAGAGGATATCCCTATTATTATATCTCCTTTATTGACCAGACTGGAATTTATTATGGCTGATTTTTCTATAATTCCCACCGTAAAACCGGCAATATCTATATCATCTTCCTCACACATACCTGGGTGTTCAGCAATTTCCCCGCCAATAAGAACAGTATTGCAATAACTACAGCTTCTGGCAATGGACTTGATTATAATCTTTATTTTTTCCTCATTGACCTTACCGCAAGCTATATAATCCAGAAAAAACAGTGGTTTTGCACCGCAGCATATTATGTCATTTATGCACATAGCTACTGCATCCTGCCCTATATATTGGTAGCAATTTGCTTTTTTTGCCAGCATTATTTTTGTTCCCACGCCATCTGTTGAAGAGACAAGAACAGGGTTCCTGTAGTCTTTTAGATCAAGCTGGAAAAGACCGGAAAACGAAGAGAGGTCGCTGAGTACCTTATCGGAAAAAGTTGATGTTATTGTTTTTTTGAGTTGACTCAGTACATTTGAAGCTTTGTCTATATTTACACCGGACAATTTATATGAATACTTATTGCTATCTTTCTTTTTATTTTTTCCAGGCATTAGAAGATACTTTCTCCTCTTTATCTATAGAACACTTATCATACTCGATATTTTCAGGGATATTAACTGGATATTCACCGTTAAAACAGGCAAAACAGAATTTCTCTTTAGATTCCCCCACAGCCTTCACTAAACCACCCATAGTTAAATACTTCAAGCTATCAACTTTTAGAAATTCTCTTATATCTTCTAACGTCTTATGATTGGCAATAAATTCCTTCCTTGTAGCCATGTCAACACCATAATAGCAGGGATAAATCAGCGGAGGGCATGTAATTCTCATATGTACTTCTTTAGCACCAGCATTGTATAACATTTTAACTATTTTTTTTGATGTTGTTCCTCTAACTATAGAATCATCAACCACTACCAGCTTTTTACCTCGTATAATGTCTCTTAAAGGATTTAACTTAAGCTTAACACTTATCTCTCTGGTTTCCTGCTTTGGCTGAATAAAAGTCCTTCCAATATATCTATTTTTAATAAAACCCTCTGCATATGGTATTTTAGATTCTGCAGAATACCCAATTGCAGCAGGGGTACCTGAATCAGGTACAGGAATAACTATGTCAGCATCAGCAGGAGATTCCTTTGCCAGTTCCTGTCCCAACCTATGTCTTACCTCAAACATATTTTTATTATGCATATAACTGTCAGGCCTTGCAAAATAGATAAGTTCAAACACACACATAGAAATCCTATCTACGGGAAGCATCATTTGTGACCTCATGCCATCTTTATCCACTACTATAATCTCGCCAGGGTCAATTTCTCTAATGAACTTTGCGTCAATTATATCCAGCGCGCAGGTCTCTGAAGCTATGACATAGCTGCCTTCAAGGCTGCCCAGCACCAGCGGTCTGAATCCATGCGGGTCCCTGATTCCGAAGACCTCATCTTTAGTTAATATAACCAGGGAGTAAGAGCCTTTTATCTTACCGGTTGCCTCTTTAATTGCGTCCTCAATATTTTCTTTCTCCGAGCTTTCTATGAGTGACGCTATAACTTCAGTATCTGTGGTAGTTTCAAAATTAATGCCTTTTTTTATCTGTTCATTTCTAATTTCCTTAACATTAAGCAGATTTCCATTATGAGCTATAGCAAAACTTTCATTTTTAAACATCCGGTAAAGTGGCTGTGAATTCTTCCAGATGTTCATTCCCGTGGTAGAATAACGGGTGTGACCTATTCCAATATGGCCTTGAAGAGGGGCAATATTTTGCTCATTAAACACCTGAGATACCAGGCCAAGGTCTTTAAAGATCAAGATATTCTCGCCATCGGATACAGCTATACCAGCGCTTTCCTGCCCCCTATGCTGAAGTGCCTGAAGTCCATAAAATATTATTTCTGCTACCTTTTTACCAGGTGCATATATACCAAATACTCCGCATTTTTCATTAATCTTTCTATCTGATATTTCATTTACCATTTTTTAATTAATATATAAATTTATTTTTACCCTTTAGATTCAGATTAGAATCCTTTTAATTTTACACTTCCCTTACTCTATAAATACCGGTTTTATTCCAACAAACAAGGTTATTATAACAAATAAAACACCAAAATAAACAAAGGATTTCAGAAGAATCAGTTGTTTTTCTCACACCACTTCCTGGCATTCTGGAACATCTTTAACCATGGAGAAATCTTCAAATTAGATTTCCAGCTTTCAGGCATCCACGGCCACTGCCAGAGTAGAAATGTCCTTTCAGGATGGGGCATCATTGCAAGATGCCTTCCATCTGGCGAGCACAAAGCAGTAAACCCGGATGGAGAACTATTGGGATTAAATGGGTACTTCTCTGTAGGCATTCCTCTGTCATCCACATAAAGTATAGGCGCAAGGCCTCTATCAGACACATCGGACAGGATTTGGGGATCAGGACAGTGCAGATAACCCTCTCTGTGCGCCACCCATATACCGAGAATTGAACCCTCCATACCCCTGAGCATAATAGAAGGACTTTTTAAAATCTTTACAGTTACCCATCTGGACTCAAATCGTCCTGAAGGATTGCGGATAAATCTAGGCTGATTAGTTTCGGGAATTCCACTCCAGGGTACCCAGCCAAGAAGAGTCATAAGCTGGCAGCCGTTACAAACACCTAATGAGAAAGTATCTGCCCGTCTGTAGAAAACATCAAACATCTCCCGCAGCTTCGGACTGAACCTGATAATACCAGCCCATCCTTTGGCGCTGTCCAGAACGTCAGCATGAGTAAACCCTCCTACAAATACTGCACCTCTAAACTTCTCAAGAGTGGTATCATACTTAAGTAAGTCAGTCATAGTGACATCCCAGGGTTCAAATCCAGCTCTATAGAATGCAGAGGTCATCTCCCTATCACCATTACTGCCCTCTTCACGAATGATTGCTACTCTGGGTTTTTCCGGTCTCTTTAACAGTTCTGGCGAGGTATCCTCTGGCTGGAAAGATAGATAATACGAAGGACCAGGTCGGTCGTGAGTATTTTTTTGATTCACTGCCATCTCTTCATTCATCTGGTGCCGCTCAAGCTCGTCACTTGTTGACTCCCACCAGGCCAAAAGAGTTGGTATATCAACATTCAGTTTAACTTCATCGCCCTGGTAAATAATCGCCTGCCGCTTTTTCCGGGTGCTCCCTAAAATCATAAAGGGAATACTGGATTTATCTAAAATATCAATAACTTTCGCCTCATACTCTGGCAGGTATTCCAGAACCAATCCCAACTCCTCAGAAAACAGCTGGCTAATTACTTCTATTTTTTCAGGGAGTTTAATTACAATTCCACAGTTTCCTGCCAGTGCCATTTCAACTAAGGTGGTTATAAGCCCACCGTCACTTCTATCATGACCAGCAAGAATTAAATTTTCTCTTATCATCTTCTGGATTGCTTTGAAAGCCTCTACCAGAAGAATAGGACTTTCGATATCTGGAGATTCACTACCTATCTGCCCAAATACCTGAGCCAGCGCTGAGCCGCCAAGACGGTTTTTACCTTGAGCAACATCAATAAACATCAGCTTGCTTTCACCAGGCTGCTTGATGTCGGGGGTTACTACTTTAGTGATGTCCTCCATTGAACTGTAAGCAGAAATAACCACCTGTCCGGGAGCTTTTACAATTTCATCTCCTACCTGTGCTGCCATAGAAAGGCTATCTTTACCACCATCAGCAGCAATACCAATTTCTGTCATCAATTCAACAAGAGAGACTGCTGCATCATAGAGAGCAGCGCCACCACCAGGAAGCTTTGCAGCCCACATCCAGTTAACAGAACACTTTATATGTGTAAGGTCGCTTATAAGTGCCCAGACAATATTAGTTAATGCTTCTCCTAATGCCATTCTTGCACCTGCCCGGGGATTAACAAGGATTTTAACCGGCTGTTCTCCAATAGCAATTGCGGCACCGGTGAGTCCAAAATGACTCTGTGCCACTACTGCCACATTGGAAACAGGGAGCTGTAATGGACCGCAGCACTGCTGCCGCGCAATAAGTCCTGTTACACTCCGGTCAACCTTTCTTACCAGAAATCCTTTGGATCCCACTGATGGCAACCTGAATATTAGCTCTAAGACCTTTTCAACTGAAATATCGCAGGGCATCTCAAGTGGCTTTAACTTCCTGGAAATACTTTCAAGATTAAAGGTTTTTTGAGGAATATTACTCAATATTTTACTAAGATTAAGGTTAACTGGATTGGAATCATCCCAGCTATCATGAACTACTATCTGTCCATCACCGGTAATTTCCCCAAGGACTTCACAGTTAACTTTCTCTCTCTGGCATATAGCCTGAAACCTTTCTAAATTCTCCACCTTAATGAGAAAAGCATTCCGCTCCTGGTATTCCGCGCCCCATATCTCAAGTACTGACATAGTCTTATCGCCAACCTGTATATTGCGGATTTCAATTTTACCACCTGCTGGTTCGACGAGTTCAGTTAGAACATTACAGGGTCCGCCAGCGCCCTGGTCATGGATACTCATAATAGGATTCCTGTCGCCCATTTCAATACATGCCCTGATTACCCGGTTCATCTTCTGTTCCATCTGGGCATTCCCACGCTGCACAGCATTAAAATCAAGTTCTTCTCTATTTTCTCCCTGAACCATACTGGAGGCAGCACCACCACCCACACCGATACGGTAAGCTGGGCCGCCAACCTGCACAATTTTCATACCTGGCTCTGCTATTTCTTTCTTTATATGACGGTGGTCAATCTGGCCGATCCCACCGGTAAACATAATCGGTTTTACCCACTCACGCCGCTCGCCACCAGGGAGTCTTAAGCCAAATGTTCTGGTAAAACCCTGAATTACAGGCTCACCAAATTTATTCCCGTAATCTGACGCGCCATCACTTTCCCTGATCATAATCTTCAGTGGAGAAGCGAGATTCGAAGGATAAAGAAATTTACCATCCTCTCCAGGGATCGTATATTCAGGAATGTTTAGATTACCAGTACAGTATCCTGCAGTACCGGCAATAACCAGACCCCCTCTTCCAGTTGCCTGAACATCACGTATCCTTCCTCCGGTCCCGGTTTCAGCTCCTGGAAATGGCGCCACACCACTCGGAAAGTTATGCGTCTCAGCAGTAAATATGAGATGGTAGGTAAACTGGTACTTGCAAAACGGGGAACAAACCCCCGGATATTCTGGCACAATGGTCCAGACTCTATACCCGATAATACCACTAGAGTTATCCTTAAACGCAATTATGCTGTTAGAAGGATTTGCAATTAGCGGCGATTTTATTATCTTAAGCAGGGTTTCAGAAATTTCCTTACCATCAATTAAAAGTTTACCTTTAAAAAACCAGTGACGCGAATGTTCGCTGTTAGCCTGGCCAAGTTGAAAACATTCCACATTGGTGGGGTTTCTTCCTATCTTATTTACAAACAAGTTATAGTAGAACTTGATATCCCACTCATCCATTCCAAGGCCTATTTTACGGTTAAATTTCTTAAGTTCTTCAATACCCTCTTCTATCAACGGCACCGTGTATACTTTCTCCGGCACAATTCCAACTTCAAATGTTTCCAGCGGTCCGGGATAGACACACTCTGTCATCAGGTCGCAATGCGCACTGGTAAATTGTGGCCGGTCAGTTTCCGCAGGCATGGCATAC
>VGAU01000002.1 GCA_016870675.1 Actinomycetota bacterium
GAATGTAGAAAAACTATGCAATGAAATGGAAATTTATGATATTGGAAATAATCCGGCAATTGCCATTGGTGGACTTGAAACAGGCATAACTCCCCTTGATTTAAGTAAAATTTTCGCTACCCTTGCTTCTGGCGGAATATACCGACAACCAGTATGTATTTTAAAGATAACTGATTACCAGGGAAACATTTTATACCAATATGACCCGGATAGTAATGAATCAAACTACAGAGTGCTAGAAAAACCGATAGCGTACTATATTACACAGATTCTAAAAAAAGTTATAGAAAGTGGAACCGGCAGAGGAGCTAATATTGGAAGGCCGGCTGCAGGTAAGACCGGCACTACAGATGGTCCTAACGATGCCTGGTTTGCAGGCTATACTCCTGAACTGGTTACTGTTGTGTGGATGGGCTATCCTGAATCAAATAAACCTATGGAACCAATAAATGGACGACCCATCGTTGGAGGGGCTTATCCCGCAGATATATGGAGGGAATTTATGAGTTCAGCACTGGAAGATCTTCCGGTATCAGATTTCGATAAACCAGATAAAGAATTAATTGATATTGAGGTTTGCTCTGAATCTAATCTTCTTACTACATTCTGGTGCCCTGAGGAGACTGTTGAATGGCATATATTTATCGAAGGGGAGGAACCTGAAGATATCTGTAATATACATAATAAGGTTTCGGTTCCAGATGTTGTAGGATTGAACTTTGAAGAAGCAAAACAATTATTTGAGGATTTATATTTTGTAGTTGAAGAGATTTATGATTTTGATGAAACTTATAATCAGGATATTATTTTTAAACAGGATCCTGAAGCAGGTACTATACTGGAATCACTTGAGGGTGAGAAATTAAGTATTACTTTATATGTTAGTAAAGGTAAAAAGACTTTTAGTATGCCTGAACTAATAGGGCTGGATCTCGGTGAGGCAAAACAAATCATAGAAAGCTATGAGCTTATACTGGAGAATACAATTTATGATTTCAGCGATAAACAGCCATTTGGTAAAATATTTAATCAGAGTCCTGTTCTGGATTCAATGGTATCCAAATCAACTGAAGTAATTTTATATGTAAGCAAAGGCGAAAATCCTCAAGTCTTGATTCCTGATGTTACAGGGATGACAAAAGAAGAAGCAATAAATGCACTGGATACTGCTGGTTTTAAAAAAGTAAGTGTTACACCGGAAGAAAGTGATGAAGAAAAGGACAAGGTATTTTCTCAGATACCTGTAAGCGGAATTCTTTATGATAAATCCATGGAAATAATTATCAAGATAAGCAAAGGTATAAAAGTGCCAGACGTTATAAATATGACAAAAGAAAATGCTGTAACCACACTTGAAGGCTTGGGATTTGTTGTTGAGATATCTCCCGATGCTGCTATCGGTAAAGTTAAAAGCCAAATACCTGCAGCTGATACATATCTAAATTATGGTTCAAAAGTCACAATAGAAGTTAAGGAATAGGTTTAAGAAAAGGAAACTGAAGAAGAATAATACAAGAATAATACTAATATAAATAATTATCTTACATAAATAATTATCTTATTTATTCTACTCCACGAAACAAATGCCCTTTTGAATAGTTTTTGAATAGATTATCATCCTGCAGATAAGAAGTAAAAATTTTATATTTTCCGGTGTCCTTGTTATAAAGAATATCTATTGCCTCTCTATAACTTCTCAGTATCTTATAGAAATCTTTTTTCTCCAGGAATCTACTATCTATAATAATATTGTTGACTCCGCTTGCTTTTATATTGTCAAGATTAAATAAAGTGCAGGTATTCCTTGAATTAAAAATTATCATATTTTCGTTATAATCTGAACCGACCGGAAACCTGTAACCTTTAATGTCTTCTATGAAAAAATTATCATCGCCAGCTTTATTTGTGAGGAATTTAATTTTATATCTTGAATTCATAACCGGAAAGTAACCATGACCAAAAATGGAAAACTCTATTTCATCCTTAAATAAATTTTCTGCATTTGATATTATTTTAAAAATTTCTTCCAGGTTTAGTTCCGGAGAAAGCTCTATCCCTTTCAAAGTAGTTTTTAAATTCATAATATCATTGAAAAAAACTAATGATAAACTATTGAATAAGTTAAAATTAAAGCCTAAATACAGGTTAATATCAGACTTGTCTTTACAGCTTATTTCGTTTAATAATTCCAGTACCCCTGGATTTGATATTTTAAAATTGTTTAATCCACAGTCCAGTAATTTTAAAATATTTTTTTTTAGCGATATAAAATCATCGTCATATAAAATTGACGGTGTATTAATCGATATTTTTATGTCTTTTAATTCATTATATTTTTTTAAGGATTTAATTAAGCTGGCCTTGAAATTGCTACCATACACCATTTCTTTGAAATCGCTGTAAATAATATGAGTAATTCCTTTATCTACAGCAGGTTCAATGCACTCCTGTTTATATATACAGGCAGAAAGAGTCAATTTACGTTCTGGTTCTTCCCATTCCTCTTCTCGTTCTTCCCCGGCGGCTTTATTATTTTTTAATAGAAACTTATTTAAGTAATTTTCAATTTCCTTTTCATTTATTTTACTAGTCGGAGTTTTTACCCTGTAAAGTGCTGCTGCGCTATCTTTATTAATATCATTTTTAAACAAAGATTTAGCTTCATCATCTATTTTCTTATCAAAATATTTAAATACTCTATCTTTTTCTAAAATACTATTTCTTTTATTTACCACAATTTCATATGTATATCTCTTATCTTTTTCATCTATCAGTTTAAAGTTTCTGATATTTATCCGGCTGTTGCCCTTTTTAGTCCATATTTCGATAATATCTCCTTTATTTATTTTCCATCTGCTTCTTATGTAAATAGATTTTACCAGTAAATTTTTTCTGTTATTATTGCCTTCATAATCTATCTTATAAACTCTGCCTAAAAAATTCCCGATACTTCCTGATTTTTTTAATGATATGATTTCCTTCGTGTATTTTTGTTTTAAATATCCAGTTCCCATTTCTCTTGAAAATAGTTGTGCCAGTTTATAAAAGTCGTATTCATCTACATTAAAATTTAAAGGATTCTCATAATACAGATCTATATATTTTCTGTAAATTTTAGTGACCATACCTACATATTCCGGAGATTTCATTCTTCCTTCTATTTTTAGGGCATTGATTCCTGCTGCTATAATTTCGGGTATAATATCCAGGATACAAAGATCGCTCTTACTAAATATATAACTTCCATCCGCGATAATATAATTATATTTACCAGCATCTCTTTCAAGAAGCTTATATTTCATCCGGCAGGGCTGGGTACATTTCCCTCTATTCCCGCTTCTACCTCCTACAAATGAACTGAAATAACAGCTTCCCGAGTATGAATAGCATTGAGAACCATAACCGAATACCTCTATTTCCATCAACTTTTTTTTGCATAAATCTTTTATTTCGTCCAGAGTCATTTCCCTGGCAAGGATGACTCTTTTAAATCCAAGATTGCCTGACAATTTTAATGAATAAATATTATGAATGTTAAGTTGCGTACTTGCATGAATTGGAATGGTCTTAAACAAATCTTTTAGAATTTTATATATACCATAGTCCTGGATAATAATTCCGTCAGAACATATATAAATGTATTCGTTCAGGAAATTTATTACCTCTGGTACTTCTCTATCTTTTACCAGTGTATTTAAGGTTAAATATACTTTTACACCATGACTGTGAGCAAAGTTTACTGCTTTTTTTATTTGATTTATATCAAAATTTTCAGCATACGCTCTGGCACCAAATTTTTTATATCCCAGATAAACAGAATCAGCACCAGCATTAACCGCTGCTACCAATTGATTCCAGCCTCCTGCCGGCGCTGTCAGCTCTATTTTATTTATGGTGTGATTCATTTTGGAAATCTGAAATATGAATTCTTAAGCGTCGATGTACTTTATGATTTTCTCAAATTTAGGAGTCCTTTTGATTAAATCTTTAAGTTTGTTCCTGCTATCTTTTATTTTTTTCTTTCCTGACTCAATATTTAAAATTACCTGCCCTTTTTCTGTACCGCATTCAACTTTTTTACTTGATATACATGACTGAATTTCTACCATATCATGTATATCACTTTCAAAATAAGGCGAATAATTTTTAAGCTCCTCCATCTCTAAATCTTTGAATGATATCTTTTTATCAATACAAAAGCGTACAATCTTTCCTACAATGTTATGCGCTTTTCTAAAACTTTCACCTTTCTTTACCAGATAGTCAGCAATATCAGTAGCTTCTAAAAATCCCTCTTTCAGGGAATTATTAATTTTTATACTATTGAATTTTATTTTCTCAAGTAATTTAGAAAATATTTCAACACTGGCAGAGGTTTCCTCATAAGCGCTGAGTAGTATTTTTTTATCTTCCTGAAGATCCCTGTTATAGGTTGAAGGCAAGCCTTTAAGCAGTATCATTGACTGCATGAGACTGCCAATAACCAGGGAGCTCTTGCCCCTTATTAACTCCAGAACATCGGGATTCTTTTTTTGAGGCATTATGCTGCTGCCTGTACAAAAATCTTCATCTATTTCAATAAATGAAAACTCACTGGTGTTATATATAATAAGGTCTTCGCATAACCTGCTCAGATGCAGCATTATCTTGCTGCAGGAATATATAAAATCTATTATAAAATCCCTGTTTCCTACTATATCCATACTATTAGAATCAAGATCTTTAAATTCAAGAAGTTCTTTTAGTAGTTTTCTATCCAGCTTATATCCGCTTCCTGCGCAGGCTGCAGCTCCCAGCGGCATATAATCGCAGGTTTCAAAATTGAAAAAAAGGTTGTCAGTATCCCTCTCAAACTTTTTAAAAAAAGAGAGAAAATAATGCGAAAGCAGAACAGGCTGGGCTTTTTGCATATGAGTATACGCTGGAATAATAATATCGATTTTACTTTCTGCAATTTTTAATATATTCCCCTGCAGAGCTAAAATCTTACTTATTATATCTATTAAGGCATCTTTTATAAACAGTTTTTCATCCAGCACAATCTGGTCATTCCTGCTCCTTCCGGTATGAATTTTCATGCCTGTATCTCCAATTATTTTTCCCAGTTCAGATTCAACCAGACTGTGAATATCTTCATAAAGACTCGTATCAATACTACCTTCCTCAATATTTTTTTTGACAGTTTTTAGGCCGTAAAGAATTTTTTTAAGCTCATCATCCGGGATAATTCTGATCTTATTAAGTCCTATCGCATAAGCTGCAGTTCCAGTAAGATCATATAGGTATAAGCTTTTATCAACGTCTATGGAACAGGTAAATTTATCAACTGTTTTATCAGTATTTTTTTCTATCCTGCCCTTCCATATTTTATTTCCCATTAATTCTTCCTCTTCTTCCTAATAGTTCATAGGGATAACCCCAAATTTTTATAAAACTTTCCGAATTTTTTGGATCAAATTTATCGCCCCTGTCGTAAGTTGCAAGTTCCTTATCATATAATGAATAATCAGACTTCCTTCCTTCAACTATAAAATTCTTATACTCAAGCTTAATCTTTATGATGCCTGTTACATATTTCTGGCTTTCATCTATAAATGCACACAGGCATTTACGCAGTGGAGTGAACCATAATCCAAAATAAACCAGCTCTGCCATTTTCTCCTCCAGCAGATATTTATAATGGATGAGCTCCCTGTCAAGCACCAGTGATTCCAGCTGTCTGTGAGCTTCAATTAATATTTCTGCTGCTGGCGATTCATAAATTTCCCTTGATTTTATTCCAATAAGCCTGTTTTCCACCATATCAATTCTTCCAATTCCATAAGAGCCGGCTAATTTATTTAATTTTTTTATTATCATAGCAGGCGGAATATTTTCATTATTTAAAGAAACAGGTATTCCTTCCTGAAATCCTATTTCTATATATTCAGATTCATAACTATTTTTTGTTATTTTTGTCCACATATAAATATCATCAGGTGGTTCATTCCAGGGATCTTCAAGAGCGCCGCATTCGATGCTTCTCCCCCATAAATTTTCATCAACACTGTAAGGACTTTTTTTAGTTACATTAATCTTAATACCACATTTTTTTGCATATTTAATTGTCTCTTCCCTTGAAATACTCCACTCTCTAAAAGGGGCAATTATTTTAAAATCTGGTGCCAGGCTTCTAATCCCTACATCAAACCTCACCTGGTCGTTGCCTTTGGCAGTACAACCATGCGCAACTGCTTTTGCTCCTTCTTTTCTTGCTATTTCCACCAATTTTTTGACTATAAGCGGTCTTGCCAGTGCTGTTGCCAGCGGATATTTTTTTTCATATTTCAAATTTGCCTTTATTGATGAAAAAATGAAATCATTTAAAAATTCCTCTTTTGCATCAACTATTACAGATTTTATAGCTCCTATATCCAGCGCCCTCTT
Source organism: Actinomycetota bacterium (assembly GCA_016870675.1). GTDB lineage: Bacteria > Actinomycetota > Humimicrobiia > Humimicrobiales > Humimicrobiaceae > Hydromicrobium. Next base: position 6,427 of record VGAU01000002.1, read on the forward strand.
ACGGGCTTCTTTTAAATCTTCAGGCTGGCCGCAGTCTATTAGTACAGCGATCACCTCCATATTATATTTTTCTTTAATCCAGTTTATGGAAACTGAAGTGTCAAGTCCGCCAGAATAGGCCAATACTACTTTTCCACTCATTTTTTATTCCTTTCATTTTTTTTAAATATAAAAATATATAAATTCAAATATTACTGGTAATTTTCATTAAAATTGATTTTGCATCAATTTCAATATTTTTTCCCCATGATCATTACTATCTGCAACACAAATAATAGTGTCATCACCTGCAACTGTACCCAGTATTTCCACAAAATTCATGCCATCTATTATCGCCGCCGTTCCCTGAGCTTCGCCAGGAAAAGTCTTGATCACAATAATATTGTCTGCTCTTTTTGCTGATATTACACTTTCCTTAAATTTTGACTTAAATTTTTCCGGATCAAAAATTTTTCCATCTATCGTTCTACTTTCAATAGAGTAATATTCTTCTTGTTTGTAATTCCTGGTCTTAACAAGTCTCAGACGGTTTATATCCCTGGAAATAGTCGATTGCGTAACACGATACCCTCTTTTTGCCAGTTCATTTAATAATTCTTCCTGAGAAGAGATTTTTTTACCGCTTATTATCTCTTTTATTGCTCTAATTCTTTCAATTCTGCTCATTTTACCATCTTATATTTGATTTTATCTTTTAAATTTAATTAGCATATAAATAAACCAGCAATGCTTTTTGGGCATGAAGGCGATTTTCCGCCTGCTGAAGTACAATAGAATTTTTACCGTCCAGAACCTCCGATGTAATTTCCTGGCCCCTGTGAGCGGGCAGGCAATGCATTACTTTTACTTCTTCTTTTGCATATTTTAATAACTTGTAATTTACCTGGTAACTTTTAAGATCTGTTAATTTCTGTTTATTTATCTCATCTCCCATGCTTAACCAGACATCAGTATAAACAACATCTGCATTGCTTACTGCCTTGACTGGATCATGCACTAAATTAAGTTTGCTTCCTTCTTTCTGGTTTCTTGCATATTTGATTATTTCTTCTGGAGGCGAATATTTTTCAGGACACCCTATAGTTATATTAATCCCTAACTTTGAAAATCCAATAATCAGGCTATTTGTTACATTATTGCTATCTCCAATATATATAAATTTAAGATCCTTATTTAATAGCCCCAGTTCTTTTAATGTTAACATATCTGCGAGTATCTGGCATGGATGATAAATATCAGTAAGTCCATTTATAACCGGTATGGTTCCATATTTTGCAAAAATATCTACAATTTCCTGGCTGTAAGTTCTTATAATCACACCGTCAAGATACCTTGAAAAAATTTTCGCCGTATCCTGGTAAGTCTCTCCCCTGCTTATTTGTAAATTTTTGGAATCCAGATATATTGAATTTCCACCCAACTGGTTTATCCCAGCTTCAAATGACAGTCTTGTCCTGGTGGAATGTTTGTCAAACAACATTGCTATATTTTTGCCTTCAAGTACTTTACTGTATGAATTTTTATCTTTTTTTATCTTACCTGACAGATCAAGCAGATATTCAATTTCTTCTTTTGAATAATCTTTCAATGTTAAGAAATCTTTTTTCATTTTATACCTTGATATTTACATCCAGCCACTTTACCAGCCTGTCTATATTATTTTTGGTTATTATCAGTGGTGGTAGAAACCTTAAAGTACTACTTGATACTTTATTAATAACCAGTTTATCTTTAAGGGCATCCGTTACCAGTTTTTCCACAATTGGTTCATTAAATTCCATTCCAATCATAAGACCCATTCCCCTTATTTCCTTTACGACTGAATATTTATTTTTAATCTTCATTAACTTTTTAATGAAATACTGACCCAGTTTTTTAGACCTTTCAACCAATCTGTTTTCATTAATATAGTCAAGTACTGCCAGTCCTGCGGAACAGGAAGCAGTATTGCCCCCAAAAGTTGAACCATGTGTTCCTGGCCCAAAACTGGCGCTTATTTTATTCGTTGAAATAATTGCTCCAATGGGCATTCCTCCTCCCAGGCTCTTTGCGACTACAAGGATATCAGGATAAATACCATAATTCTGGTAGGCAAACATATTCCCGGTCCTGCCGAACCCGGTTTGTATTTCGTCTAAAACAAGAATTATATTTTTTTCACTGCATATATCCTTTAAACTTTTCATGAATTCTTTATCTGCAGGGTAAACTCCGCCTTCACCCTGAACCGGCTCCAGTATAATAGCGCATGTATTTTCATTTATTAATGCTTTTACCGAATCCATATCATTTAATTCAGCATACTTAAATCCGGCAAGAAGTGGCTCAAATAACTTTTGTTTTTCCGACTGTGCGGTAGCTGCAAGCGCTCCCAGTGTCCTTCCATGGAAAGCCCTTTTGAAGGTTATTACTTCATACCGGGAGGAATTATAGTTATCAGTAGAATACTTCCTTGCCAGCTTTATTGCTCCTTCTATAGACTCAGTGCCACTGTTGGCAAAGAATACCTTCTCCCCAAATCCTGTAATCTCGCATAACTTTTTTGCCAGTTTTACCTGAGGCTGGTTAAAATAAATATTTGAAGGCTGGATAATCTTACCAATCTGCTGCTTTAGCGCATTTACCACAAATTTATTGCTGTGCCCGACATTCAAGCAGCCATATCCAGCTATAAAATCAAGATATTTACTGCCTTCTACATCCCATAAGTACTGCATTTTGGCTTTTACAAATACCACTGGAAGTCTGCTGTATGTGCACATCAAATATTTATTTCCCTGCTCAAATATTTCTATATTCTTGCTTATTATATTCTTGCTTATGTTCATTTAATCTCCTCATCAGTTATCATTGTCCCAATTCCACTGTCTGTAAATATTTCTACAAGTATTGAATGTTTTTTAGTCCCATTTAATATATGCGCCCTCTCTGAACCTGATTTTAATGCATTTACACATGCCATCACTTTTGGAATCATTCCGGAGCTTACCAGTCCTGACTCAATCATCTCCTGACATTGACTTACTGTTAATTTTGATATTAATTTATTTCCATCTTTATCACTTTCCATAATTCCATCCACATCTGTAAGTAATATCATTTTCTTTGCATTCAGTGAAATTGCAATCTCCGCTGCACAAGTATCAGCATTTATATTATATATATTGCCCAGGCTGTCCACTCCTAAAGTTGCAATAACCGGAATATAATTGTCATCCAGAATATTATTTAAAAACTCAGAATTAATACTCTCAATATCTCCCACAAATCCCAGATCTATAATCTTTCCATCTTTTTTATATTCTTTTTTATGACATTTTATAAAACTCGAGTCATTGCCCGATATGCCAATGGCCATATTACCGTGTTTATTAAGGAAAGACACTATCTTAGTATTTATGCTTCCAATAAGAACCATTTTTACAATTTCAATAGAATCTTTGTCTGTAATCCTGAGGCCATCTATGAATTCCGGTTCTATCCCTTTTTCCCTTGAAAGTTCGGAAATCTGCTTACCTCCGCCATGTATTAGAACAACCTTTATTCCCACATATTTCATAAGAATTAAATCATTCAGGACGCTCTGGATGATGTTATCATTCTCCATCATACTTCCGCCAATTTTTACTACTACTATCTGGTTAAAATATTCTTTTATATAGGGTAGTGATTCCAGCAATACCTCTACTTTATTCATATATGATTCTCCTGTTTTTATTTCTTTCTCATTTATCGCCATATTCTTTATAAATTAAATTACGTCCGGTATAAAGCATTAATTTTTATATAATCAAACGACAGGTCTGTGGTCAGTACACTGAATTCCTCTTTACCATAACTTAAGTTCACAGTAAATTTGATTTCTTTTTCTTTCATTAGTTTTTCTGTATATTTCCTGTCAAATTCAATTCCCATACCATCTTTTACAATTAAAATATCACCGATATATATGTCTACTTTTTCCGGATCAAAATCACAATCAACCGAACCCATAGCTGCATTGATCCTGCCCCAGTTCAGATCTTCTCCGAACATAGCAGCCTTAAATAGATTTGAGTTCGCAATTCCCATAGCCAGTTTCTTTGCGTCAAATTTACTTTTAGTATTTATTACTCTTATATTAATTAATTTGGTTGCTCCCTCACCATCCAGAATTATTTTCCTTGCAAGATCTTTCAGCACAAATGACAGTGCATTTTTAAATTTTTTATAATATTTATCCTTCTTATTTTTTATTTCAATACTGCTTTTAGAATTTGCAATAACTATTACCATATCATTGGTACTCTGACATCCATCAATGGTTATGCTGTTAAAACTACTGTCAACTTCCTCTAAAAGTATTTCGTCTAGCAATTTTTCTGATATCTTAATATTGGTGACAACAAATGATAGCATGGTGGCCATATTTGGCTCAATCATACCTGAACCCTTTGCAATGCCGCCGATTATAATATCATTGCCACCTTCAACTTTAATACTTACTGCTATTTCTTTGGTAACAAGGTCAGTGGTCAGTATTGCTTCAGCAGCACTATGACCATCGATATTACTCAATTTAACTGCACATTGTCTAACACCTTCTTCTATTTTGTCCATTGGCAATTGCTTGCCGATAACCCCTGTTGATGAAACTATTACTTTATCCTTATCAATCCCTAGATACTTACTTGCTATCTCAATGGTCTTTTTTGCATTTTTATATCCCATCTCTCCGGTGCAGGCATTGGCAATACCGCTGTTGACAACAATAGCCTTAATATTTCTGGTCTTTTTAAGCTGTTCTTTAGTTACACTAACCGGCGCCGCCAGAAATTTATTGGTGGTAAAAACCCCACTGCAGGTGCTGTCTTCAGGTGTATATATAATACACATATCAGGTTTCCCCGAGCCCTTTATACCACAATGGCACGCAGCAGCATAAAACCCCGGAACACTGGTAATAGTCCCATTATTTATGATGTTAAATTCAATATTCTGTTTACTGTAATCTGCATTCACCTTAAAAATTCTCCCCATTATTTAAAATAATTATATTTAAGAAAATATTCCATTAAACTGTAAGCCTTCTTTTTCATCAAAACCCATCATTATATTCATATTCTGAACCGCCTGTCCTGCAGCGCCTTTCAACAGGTTATCAATTACACTGAATATTTTTAATGTGTCCGTCCTAACATCCAGGCAAAAACCTATAAGGCACATATTGGTGCCCACCACATCTTTAAGCTGGGGTATTCTTTTACCCATAAATTTTACAAAAGGTGAACATTTGTAAAAATTTTCAAACAAACTGCATATTTGCTCTTCAGTTTTTTCTTCCCCAAGTTTACAGTAAATTGATGTAAAGATACCCCTGGTCATAGGCAGAAGATGAGGGGTAAAGCTTACCCTATATTTCTTACCGCCAATATTTTCAATCTCCTGCTCTATTTCTCCGGTATGCCTGTGTCCTTCAGCCGAATAAGCATAAAAATTATTATTCAGGCTGCCAAACAAATATTCATCTTTTAATTTCCTTCCTGCACCGCTAACTCCTGATTTTGAATCAATATTAATATCCTTTATCTTGATATTGCTTTTTAGTACCGGAGCAAGTCCCAGCAAAATAGATACCGGATAGCAACCAGGATTGGCAATATATTTACTTTTCTTTATTTTATCTTTGTTTATTTCCGTAAGACCGTAAACAAAATCAGAAAGTTTTTCCTTTAAAATATGCTCGGTCCCGTACCAGTATTTATAATCATCAGAGCTCTTCAACCTGAAATCAGAACCCACATCTATAATCTTAAATTTATAATTACCGTATATACACTTTAAAAATTCCATTGATTTTAAAGGCGGAAGACATAAAAATATCAGATCGATTTTTTCCAGATTGCCTTTTTCAGGTTGGCAAGTAAAAGCTAACTTCATATCTCCATTATCCTGATATGACGGAAATACCTCGCTTACAAGTAAATTTTTATAGATCCTGGAGGTCGCAAAACTTATTTCAACATATTTATGCCTGCTCAGTATTTTTACCAGTTCCATTCCTGTAAATCCGGATCCTCCGATAATACCTACTTTAATATTTTTATTCATAATCATACCTATTCCTTTAAATTACATATTATACACATAAAATAAATATTATGCAATATTTATTTTAAAAAGTTTTTTCAGGTATCAGAAAAATACTTCCATACTATTTATTGCAGAATGAATAAAATCCGGGATTATTCTTTAGTGCAGTTTCTATTCTTATAATACAGCAGCCAATCATCATTAAAAAAAAGAGTCTTCTAATATGCACTACGCAATAAATCTGGCATATATATCTCCACTGAAAGCAGTCTTATAAGGTATGGATAAAAGGACATTACATATTTTGCTGTCATTAACCCATTCTGGCAAAGCAAAGACCATCGACTCGCCAAATGAGTAATTAAATTGAACGTTTCCAATAGTGGCAAGATGTTTTATAGATTTTACGGCCAGGTTAATAAGTTTTGGAGTAGGAGTAAATTCAAAAGAAATCACTTTAACCGGTTGGGACAGGCCCTTAATAACCTGATACTCAAATCCCTCGACATCTATCTTGCATACTGTTGGGCTTCCATATTTTTCAATTAATCTGTCCAAAGTAATAATCGGAACTGAAACATTTTTATGCCATTGGAAAGCTGAAGTAGATGTAAAAAACATGTCACTATCTCTGACACAATCTATCCATTCCTTAGACATGGATGAAACAGTATGTGAATTACTTAGTATTAAGTTTCCTTCACCTTCTCTTGCTCCTAATGCCTTATGAACTAAAAATACCTTATCGTTATTCCCGTATTTTTTTAGCAATTTCTGCATACAAATATTTTGGGGTTCAACAGCTACTACAGTGGCTCCAAGTTTAAGAAAAACACTAGTTCTATTGCCGATATTAGCGCCTATATCAAAACACAAATCGCCTTCATTAACAAATTGAGAGTAAAATCTTAACAACTTTCGTCTGCTCAGGACATTTGATATGACTAAAACTGTAACATACACAATATTATATAATCTAAAAAACCTGAGTAATTTAACAAAATTAATTAATGCTTTTATAGGTATCAAACCCGATTTAGTACAACTTGCCTTACTGTCATTTCTTATTTTAATTTTTCTAATATAATTCATAAAATAACTTTTTATTTAAAATATTCTACTTTTCTTAAGTCAGCAATCTGCTAAACAGCAAGGAAAACAAAATTATCAATATTATCAGTAATTATTTGGAATTGCATAACAATTAAAATATTCGTACCATCGCTTTTAAGGAACATTATTAAATATAAAAAGAGTAATTATTATAACTTTTTTTATAAAATATTTCTAACAATATTTCATTTGAAATCTACACCACTATCGTAAACATTCAATTCCATTTCCATACTCTTATTTTCCCTATCCTCGAATCTCTTGAACTTTACTCTATCCTGTGGGAAACCTTCCCTAAATCTTCCTAAGGCTAAAGTCCCCAGACTGCATAAGCCGGTTATAACCACCAGCACAGTTAAAACTATTGCCAATATTTTTGACCACTTGTATTTTTTAATCCCAAATATAACCCATATTGCTATAGCAATAACTAGCAGCCTTATAGCCATATAGGGTAAATACCTTAACAATCCAAAAATAAGAAAAAATCCACCTGGCCTTATAATTGGCTGCATAAAAGCCTCCTTTGTAAAATTTATAATACTTTATTATATAATCAAAAAATGAAGATAAACTGGAGATTTAAAAATACCTGGTAGATTTTTATTTTTCGATAAATAGGGGTAAGTATACCTTAAAGGTTATTTCTTTTTTATCTTTATTATAACCCACTTTTATACTGCCATTATGATTTTCTACAATCTTTTTGCTTATAGAAAGGCCCAGGCCAAAACCCTTCTTATCAGTTATGGCAGAAGTCTTGTAGAACCTGTCAAAAATATAGGGCAGGTCTTCTTCCTTTATGATTTCACTTATATTAGTAATATCAAGAATCAACAGTTTGTTATACTTATCATTGTTTAAACTAATTTCTATTTCTTTTTTAGGAGTGCTGTATTTTACAGCATTGTCTATAAGATTAAATAAAACTTGCTCTATATGCATTTTATTTCCCAGAATCTCAAAATCTCCATTAAAGCTTGCTTTCAACTTTAGGTTTTTAGAACTAATCTGATTTTTAAATAACTTAAGCATTTTTTCCAAAATTCTTTTTATATTAATTTGACTTAAATTGGCCCTATTGCCATTTTCTTCAAGTTCTGACAGGGTTAGTAATTCCTCAGTAATTTTAGACAGCCTCATAATTTCGCTATCTACTAATTCTATGGTTTCCATATATTCCTTTTTATTAATGCTTTTTTTCTGTTTTAATACATCAATTTTTGTCTTTATTATTGTAAAGGGGGTATTTAGTTCATGTGTGAAGCGTTCTGGATAAATTGTTTTTGCTTTTTAAAAGACGCTTCAATTTTATCCAGCATATTATCAAAAGTTTTCGCCATATCTGAAATAGCGTCCTTCCCCTTAAGGTTCAACCTCAAATGCAGTCTTTTGTCATCTATCTCTTTTACATTTCTTGTTATAAATTCAACCTGGCCAAGCATTCTTCTAAGAACTAAGAAACCACCTGAAGCCGAAATAATTATAATTACCAACACACCTCCGGTAATTGTAAAAAACATTCTCATAAATAGTCCAGGAGGTAGTATAGTTAGTTGTGGTGGTCCGAAAGGGCCAGATTTATTTAGTTCTCTTAATCTTTCAATAAATACCTGATCCAATCCAGGATGTTCATTTAAAGCAATTATATATCTTTCTCCCCTGAGATTATAACTATAGACAAAAAAGATCAAAAACCCATAAAGGATGAATGAAATTAATATAATGGCTCCAAACCATAGCAGTATTTTACTTTTAAGTGATAATTTCAAATATACCACCTATTTTTAACTTTTTTTAAGTTCTGAATTATTCGTCATCTAAAATCCTATAACCTGACCCATAGACAGTTTTTATAAGCCTGCCGGATTTACCTAATTTCTTTCTAAGATTTTTAATATGGGTATCTACTATATTAGTAAAAATATCTACATTCCTATCCCAGGCATGTTCAAGTATTTGATTCCGGCTGACAAGCTGTCCTTTATGTCTTAAAAGATATTCTAAAATCATAAACTCTTTCTTTGTGAGTTTAATCTCCACGGAACCTGCAAATACCTGCTCCCTGTCCAGGTCCAATTTTAAATCAAATGAGCCCAGAATATTATCTTTATTTTTTGAAGATCTTCTAAGCAAAGCTCTTATTCTTGCAAGAAGTTCGGAAAATTCAAATGGTTTGGTAAGGTAATCATCGGCCCCACAATTTAATCCTTCCACAATGTTTCCTATCTGCTTTTTAGCTGTGAGCATTAAGACAAAGCTTTTTATTTTCTCTTTTCTTATTCTTCTGCATAAATCTTCCCCGGAAGTATCAGGCAGAATCAGATCTAAAATAATGACATCATAATTATAATCTTCGACTAGATGATAGCCATCCTCTCCAGTATATGCTACATCTACCATATATTTATGCTGTTCAAGACCCAGCTTAAGGTTGTCTGCTACCAACTTTTCATCTTCAATTACCAGTATTTTCATTTTTAGAACAATTTCTATTTCTTATAATTATTATGATTATTCTATACGTTTAAAGAATAAAAATAAATTTACGTTAAAAACTATTCATGTCTTAATGAATCAATAGGGTTTAATCTAGCTGCTCTCATAGCGGGGAGGATGCCAAAAACCAGACCTATGACCGTAGAAAAAGACAGAGCCAGGATTATAGGAAAAGCAGTAATCAAGGAACTTAAAGTAGTAAAGGTACCCAGTATCCATGTTACAAAACCTGCAAATCCAACTCCTATAATACCACCAGAAAGGCTTAAAACTACGCTTTCAGTTAAAAACTGCGCTAAAATATCCCTGTTTTTAGCGCCAATTGCTTTTCTTATTCCGATTTCCCTTGTTCTTTCTGTTACCGATACAAACATAATATTCATAATCCCTATTCCTCCTACCAGAAGTGAAATAGCGGCAATACTGGTCAGAGTGATAATAAGAATGTCGGTAACCGAGCTTGCTATTTCCAGCAGTTGAGTAGAGCTTCTTATCTCAAAATCATTGCTTTCTCCAGGTAATATATGGTGTTGTACCCTTAGTGTAGCTTTTGCTTCATCAATTGCCTGATCCATAACATCTTCACTTTCAACTTTTGCAATTATTTGATCGACTGTGTCCACACCATATATTTTGTTTTGTGCAGTTGTAATGGGAATATATACAGAATCATCTGGGCTCATACCAAAAGTAGAACCAGCTGACTTAAGAATACCCATTACCGTGAAATTCTTTCCATTTATTTTTACTTCCTCACCTACAGGGTTGGCCTTTCCAAAATAATTAGTTACCACATTATATCCAAGAATAACTACATTTGATGAATTAGAAACATCGCTGGCAGTAAAAAAGCTTCCTTTATCCATTTCGTAGCTCTGAAGACTTAAATAATCTTCAGTCGTAGCTGTTATACTTACATTTCCACTCCAGCTCATATAAGAAAAAGTAGAGTTGAAGCCGCTTAAAACAGGTACCACCTCATTCAGAAGCTTTGCCTTTTCTTTTAGAGCATCCACATCTTCCAGATACAGTTCTCCTGCTACAATTTCCTCATCCTCGTTATCTCCAAATCTTCTTGTAACCATAAAGCCTCCACCCTGCCCCGCATTAGATTCCATTCTAACTTCTCTATTACCTGCAAATACCTGTTCCCTACCTGGAGTAATGGTAATGACATTTGTACCCATACTCTGGATATTCTCTGTTATTGAGGCCTCGGCTCCTGCCCCTACAGACATAACTGCTACTACAGAACCTACTCCAATTATAATTCCGAGCATAGTCAGAAATGATCTGAGCTTGTTCAGACCCAGAGATTTAAAAGCAATCTTTATATTTTCAAGTATTCTTTTCATGTTAAGGCATTCTCCCCTATGCTATTTATTTTGTCTTCCAGTTTAGGCATATTTTCCAGCTTTTCCTTTGCATTAGTTGGGCTGCTTATCTTTTCCTCTCCAGTTATAATACCATCTTTTAAATAAACTATTCTTCCGGCATGTCTTGCCAGATCAATTTCATGAGTTACAAATAAGATAGTTTTACCTTCCTTATTTAGATTCTGGAAAATGGCCATTATCTCTTCACCTGTTCTGGAATCAAGATTACCTGTCGGTTCATCAGCTAATATTATGGTAGGTTCATTAATCAGGGCTCTGGCAATAGCTACTCTCTGTCTCTGGCCTCCTGAAAGTTCGCTTGGCTTATGTCTCTCCCATTCTTTTAATCCAACAGAATCTATTACATCACTTATCAAATCTTTTCTGGATCTAGCCGGCTTTCCTTTTGAATAGATTAAAGGAAGTTCTACGTTCCCTATAATATTGGTTCTTGACAGCAAATTAAATGTCTGGAATACAAATCCAACCTTTTTATTTCTAATCTCTGCCAGCTCGTTATCATTTAATTTAGCGACATCTTCATCTTCCAGCAAATAAGCCCCGGAAGTTGGGGTATCCAGACAACCTATTATATTCATAAGGGTAGATTTGCCTGATCCGGAGGGTCCCATTATGGTTAAGAATTCACCCCGGTTAATTTCAAGATTAATTCCATTTAATGCATTTACTCTTACACTGCCGATTTTATATATCTTGGTAACATTTTTAATATTTATAATTTTTTGATTCATAATTTAATTTATCATCTTATATTTATTTATTATATTCTTGAAGTTACAATTATGTCTCCTTCTTTCAGCCCGGAAGTTATTTCTATATAGTAGTAATCATTTATTCCTGTAGTTACTTCTACTTTTTTTACAGATTCTGCTATATTTTCCGGTTGCGCTTGTTTTGATACTAAAAGGTCGACATAACTTTTCTCATTTTCTTTATATACTGATTGAATAGGAACAATTAACACATTTTCTGCCTTTTCGGTTATAATATCAACATTGGCTGAAAGTCCATTGTATATTTCAATTTCCTTGGTATCGTTAAATTTAACTACCACTTCAAAAGAAATTATCCCACCTTCATCTACAGGGATAGGTATGATTTTTTCAACCTTTCCTGAAAATTCATTATCTGGATAAGCATCCAGGGTAATGTATGTCTCTTCTCCTGATGAAACTTTTGAGATATCGGTTTCACCTATTGTTGCTTTTATTAAAAAATCATTGCTAATTATTGAAATCATATTATTTCCACTACTTTGCTCGCCTATCTTAAAATCTGAGGAATAAACTATCCCATCATAGGGAGCATATAATATATAGTCATCCAGGTCTTTTTTAGCTGACTCAAAGTCCATTTTTGCAAGTTCTAATTTCATTTCTGCCTGGCCTATATTTTCCTTTACTAATTCTATTTGTACTTCTGCTGACTGCAGGCTAGATAAATCATTCCAATAAGTAGTAGATTGGCTTATTATCGATTGCTCATAGGAAGACTCTGCTTGAGATGCAGATGAACTATTTGATGTTTTAATAGATTCCAGTTTCTCCTCTGCTGATTTTACATTTGATTCATATTGTGCCAGCTGCATATCAGTAGTAGCCGGGTCACTCTGTGCCAATGCCAGCATTTCTCTTGCTTCTTCTAGTGCCCGGTTGGCACTCTCGTATGATAGTTCTGCACTCTTGTTAGCATTTTCCAGGGAATTAAGCGCACTTTCCGTTGATTTCTCTGCCTTTTCAGTATTAAGACTTGCAAGCTGAATTGTAATGTGGTTTGCATCCAGAGCTTTCTGATAATTTATTTTTGCTGTCCTAAGAGAGCTTTCTGATGACTCTATATCGCTTTCAATTTGTTCAAGGCGAAGCAATCCATCTGAGTTATCCACTTCTACAAGTATATCCCCCTTCCTGAAAGTGTCTCCCTTCTCCAAAGTTGATAATACCTCTCCTGTAACCTGTAGTGTGTAGGTATTTTGGACCTCTGAATCTATTGTACCTGTAGTGGAAACAGTCTGGTAAATATTACTTCTTTGAACTTCAAATACTTCAACGCCCTGATCGGCTGTTTCTTCGGTAGAACCTGAAAAAGGTCCCATCCCCATACAGGACACAGAGACAATTGAAATTAAAATGATGGTTAACACAGAAATTATAATAAGGATAGTTTTTCTTTTATTTATTTTCATCTTTCCCCCTTTTTATGTTTTTGGAAAAATTATATTAAAAAAAAATGAAGAAATTTTGGAGTGAATATTCCATATACTTTAAAAGCCCTTCAGGAAATCTCCAGAAAATCTTCATGTTCTTCTGCTACAGTAAGGATGTTAACATCTGGAAAGGCGATATTTGAAGACCATGCAAAAAGTGCAGCTGTTGAATTTTACTACTCCATTAACCTTAAAAAGGAGGTGGTCTGACTTAACAACAAAAAATTATAAATAACGTAGCATCAAAAAAACGGGCAAGTTATATTCCTTGCCCGTTTGAGTTTTATAACTTTAAAATATATTTATTCTTCTGTAAATTCATAATTTATTTTCATAATTCCATCCTATACCCGTCATAAGCTACTATCACGTTAATTTTTCCTTCTGTATATTCCTCCAGCCTGCCTGCAAGTTCTTTTTTATCCATAGTAACTATTTGTTTCCCACAGTGGGTCACAATTAAACTGTCAATATTATATTTTTTACACCATTCTATCATAGTCTTAATTCTGGTATGCCCGTATAGTTTGCCCTCTTTTCTTCTAACCATATTTATATTAATACTGGAGCCATCGGCAATCAGCAGGTCAACATCTTTTAATACTACGCCCTTATCTTCCTCAAAATCCAGTATGTCAGGGGCATAAATTATAGTCTTATCTCCTTTAATTTTATATCCTACCGCAGGGCACCTCAGGGAATGAATTACTTTATATGCAGTAATCTGCATATTTTTAAGCCTGTATTCCCTGCCGCCTTCGATAATCCTGTAATTTATAGGTTTATATTTGCCGTAATCAAGGGTAATTTTGGTCAGATAGACCGGAATGTTTATTCTTTTTTCTTCTTCTATTGTCCATATATAATGGTCGGGATGGGCATGAGTTATTAAAATGAAATCAAAATCATTTATTTTATTTATCAGTTGTGGATTATATTTTATACCGAAATCAATAAGTGCACTTGTTTTTTTATATCTTATAATTAGAGATGAGTGATACTTATGTTCTGTGCTGCTTTCTTCAATCTCACCTCTTGTGCCTGGAAACTCGATTATCATATTTTATTTATTCTCTAATCCTGGCATTAAATTTCCTGCCTAAACTTTCCAGTATTCTATTTACTATTATCTCTATCTCTATGTCCTTTAAAGTTCTGGCGTCATCCCTGAAACTCAGGGAGTAAGCCATACTTTTCTTGTCCTTTTCTATCTGTTCCCCTCTGTATATATCGAAAAGTCTTATCTTTTTAAGCAGTGCTGTCCCGCTTTCTTTTATTTCATTTACAATATCTTCACTCTTTATTTTATTATCAACTACAATCGCAAGATCAATATCTATAGAAGGAAATGCAGGTATGAATTTATATTTTTTTGTCTCTTTTATATTATTTATAAATCTATCCATATCCAGTTCCATATAATAGGCATCCTGTCCGGTTTCAGTCTCCTCTATTATTACCGGGTGAATTTTACCAATTATTCCCACATCCAGATCTTCAATGTTGACTATTCCGCTGATCCTGGGGTGGAAAAATCTGTACTGTCTCTCTTTTATCCTTAAACTGCCAGAAGGATAATATCTCTTGCATATAAATTCTAAAATACCTTTCAGATCATAAAAATCAAAAGCTTTTTCCTTTTCATTCCATCCTTTCTGTACTGCTTTTCCGGTTAATATTACTCCGAGCATATTTATTTCAAAAGGCAATTTACCAGAACTGTTTTTCTTAAAAACTTTTGATATCTCAAATATTCCAATATCTTTTATATTATGGTTAATGTTATCTTTAATATTTTTCATAAGTGCCGGAAGAAGCATTGGCCTTAACAGCTTGAAATCTTCATTAATAGGATTTAATATCTCTACATTATTCTTATACCCATCTTCCAGATTTATTTTAAATTTTTTAAGTGATTCAGCACTAATAAAAGAATAGTTTATAACTTCAACCAGTCCAATATAACAAAGAGCCTGTTTGATATCTTTAATTGTTTTCTGATATAGACTATATTTCCCACGCCTGTCGCTTGCTGAAGTAGGAATAGAATCCAACCTGTCGTACCCATAAATTCTTGCTACTTCTTCAACAAGATCGATCTCTCTTTCAAGATCTTCATATCTAAAAGAAGGAATAGTTGCCTCTATGATATTATCTT
Source organism: Actinomycetota bacterium (assembly GCA_016870675.1). Classification (GTDB taxonomy): domain Bacteria; phylum Actinomycetota; class Humimicrobiia; order Humimicrobiales; family Humimicrobiaceae; genus Hydromicrobium. The sequence goes on from VGAU01000002.1 coordinate 21,872, forward strand.
TTATTCTGTTACTGATTTTTAAATTTGTAAGAATGCCGGATATCAAACCTGCATCAATATCTTTGCCCAGAACCTTGCCGACTTTGCCTGCCCTTAAATTAATTTTTCTTTCTCTTTCTACTTTTTTAAAATTATCATATATACATTCTTCCGCTTTAAAATTGGCCACCTTTTCTAGCAGATATTCAAACCTACATATTGCAAATACAGTAAGCATTGGGTCAATTTTTTTTTCAAACCTATTTGAAGCTTCCGACCGGAGCCCAATTTTTTTAGAAGTCCTCATTATGGAAGGTCCGTAAAAATTTGCCGATTCCAGTAATACATTTTTTGTATTCTCACTTATTTCAGTATCCTTTCCACCCATTATACCAGCAATAGCCACAGCTTTATCTTCATCTGCTATTACCAGTGCATCATCATCCAGTATCCTTATGGAATCATCAATAGTTTTTATATTCTCCCCTTTTCCTGCTCTTCTGACTATAATCTTATTTGAATATAACATGTCTTTATCAAAAGCATGCAGCGGTTGACCGGTTTCCAGCATAACATAATTAGTCAGGTCAACAATTAAATCTATTGGTCTTACATCACATAGGATAAGCCTGTTTTTAAGCCATTGAGGCGACTGGTTGTTAGATATATTTCTAAAAAGTTTTGCCGAATATCTAGGGCAAAGATTATAATCATCTATTTCAATTTTAAATTTAGAATCTATATTCAGCCTTTTTTGAAAATCATATTCACCAATTATAAGTTCAGCGCCAATTAAAGCGCTGATTTCTCTTGCAATTCCTATTACACTCAGGCAATCAGGCCTATTGGGCGTGATCTCAAGCTCCAGTACAACATCATCCAGGCCAACTGATTTTGAGAAACTATCACCTACCTCACAACTATTATCAAGAATCATAATACCTTCTGATTCGGAAGAAAGACCTAATTCCATTTCTGAGCACATCATTCCTTCTGAAATCTGGCCTCTTATCTTATTTTTTCTTATAGTAATATCCTTAACTTTTGCTCCGGGCAGCGCTACAGCAACTCTATCTTCCTTTTTAAAATTTTTAGCGCCACAAACTATACTCAATTTACTTGATCCAATGTCTACTTCACATAATGATAATTTATCAGAATCAGGATGGGGAGAAAAATCAACGACTCTACCAATAACTATATCCTTATATTTACCACCTATATATTCAACTTTTTTTACTTCAGTTCCACTCATAGTCAGAGCGCTTGCAATATTTTCAGGTTCAAGCCTTTCAGCATTTAAAAATTCGCCTATCCAGTTTAATGTTACTTTCAATCTTTAAGCTTCCCTCTCTATTAAATATTTCCTTAAGATAAAGATTATTTTAAAAGATAACCGGTTATCAAACATATATCAGATTAATGATATTGGAAGTTAAAATTGATTGATAAATCTCAGGTCATTTTCGAAAAATAACCTTAAATCATCAATGCC
>VGAU01000003.1 GCA_016870675.1 Actinomycetota bacterium
TTTCCTGTTATTTTATTCCTCATTTCATCTCCTACCATTCAATATTCTATCTGAAAATATATATTTAATATTTATTTAAAATATTTACAGTTAAAAATTTGCAAATTGAATATTATTTAACTAGTTTTTTTTAAATTTCAAGCATAATTTTTAATAATTAATTTTAAAATGTAAAAAATACTAATATAATAAATCGTATAAATAATATTGTGTTATTATATCATAGAAAATTTACAAGATTGTGGTAAAAAAAATATTTTGTTATTAATAACAGGAAAGGAAGAATAATAATGAGTGATTTGACAGAAATTACAGGAATTTTTGCAAGAGAAATTCTGGATTCAAGGGGAAATCCAACTATAGAAGTTGAAACGGTACTGGATTGCGGAGTAATTGGAAGGGCTGCAGTACCTTCCGGAGCTTCTACCGGAGCATTTGAAGCAGTTGAGCTGAGAGATGGAGATAAGAAAAGGTATATGGGCAGGGGTGTTCAGAAAGCAGTAGAAAATGTAAACTCCTTTATCGCTCCGGAGTTGGAAGGTATGGATGCCACCTATCAGCGGGAAATAGATGGGGCTATGCTTGATCTGGATGGTACAGAAAATAAGTCTAAACTAGGGGCCAATGCAATACTGGGTGTTTCTCTGTCTGTGGCAAAAGCTACCGCTATAGCACTTGACCTGCCTCTTTACAAATACCTGGGGGGAGTAAATGCACATATTCTTCCTTCGCCAATGATGAATATTCTAAACGGCGGCAAGCATGCGGACAATAGTGTTGACCTGCAGGAATTTATGATCATGCCGCTGGGTGCATCTACTTTCAGTGATGCTTTAAGGATGGGGGTAGAAACATTTCATAGTCTAAAAGCTGTACTAAGTAAAGACGGGCTTAATACTTCAGTAGGCGATGAAGGCGGCTTTGCCCCTGACCTTAAAACTAATGAAGATGCAATAAAGTATATAATCAAAGCTATTGAAAAAGCCGGATTTAAGCCGGGGAAAGATATCTATATAGCACTTGATCCTGCAGCTACCGAGTTTTATAAGGATAGAAAATATAATCTTAAAGGTGAAGGTAAAGTCTTGACCTCAACAGAGATGGTTAATTATTATAAAAATCTTGTGGATAAGTACCCCATAATTTCAATAGAAGATGGAATGGCTGAAGAAGACTGGGATGGATGGAAGGAGCTAACCGATAAGATTGGCAGTAAAGTTCAGGTGGTAGGAGATGATCTTTTTGTCACCAATACTGCAAGGCTTAAAAAAGGAATTGAGCTTGGAGTAACAAATTCTATTTTGATTAAAGTGAATCAGATAGGAACCTTATCCGAAACCCTTGATACAATTGAGATGGCTAAAACAGCAGGGTATACAGCTGTTGTATCCCACCGGTCAGGAGAGACTGAGGATACTACCATTTCTGATATAGTAGTTGGAGTGAATGCCGGCCAGATTAAAACAGGAGCTCCATCAAGGACAGACAGGGTTTGCAAATACAATCAACTGCTGCGGATTGAAGAAGACCTTGGAAGTGAAGCAAAATATTTAGGAATGGCTGCTTTCTATAATCTAAAATAAACAAAGAAAAACTTACGCTTTAAATTCATCTTCTGAATTTATCTTCTAGAAAGATTTTTAAGGCAAGTTACATATATAGAATTCTGGAGGATAGAGTTCATAGTATTACCTGAATTAAAAGTATTACAATATATAAAATAATACTTGTAAATCAGTATTACTTGTATTATAGTATGGAATATTAATAAAATAAGCGGAGTCGATATAATGCCAAGGATTACCACAAAAGGGCAGATAACCATACCAAAAGAAATAAGAGATAAATTTAATATAAAGCCTCATGATATTGGTGAATTTATGGTAAAAGAAGGAAAAATTATTTTTACTGTAAAGAAGGGAACTATACTGGATGCCCATATTGAAAAAGTAGATAAAAAAATTGATTTTAAAAAGCTCAGAGAGCGAATGGAAAAAGATATTGCTGAAGAGATTGTAAGGAAGATGAAATGATTTTCTTAGATACTAATATTTTTTTAAGGTATTTTTTAAAAGAAAATGGATTCGTATTTGGGAAGTTAGAAAAATTATTTTCTGAAATAATTTTAGGCAATATAATTGGTGTAGCAAATGCAATGATTATTGCTGAAGTTGTTTGGGTATTAAGTAGATCTTATAAATGGAGTAAAGAAAAAATCTGCGATAATATAGAATTCATTTTAATCACACCTAATATAAGGTTTAAAGATAAAGCAATTTTAGTAAATGCTGTCAATGTTTATAGAGGAGAAAATATCGGTTTTATTGATGCATATAATTATTCATACATGCAGTATTATGGTGTTAATAAAATTTACTCCTTTGATAGAGATTTTGACAGACTAAAGGATATAAAAAGACTGAAACCTTAAAAAATAGTTATCACTAAGAATAGCCTGGTGTTATTCTTTCTTTAGTTTCTAGTCAGGTTCAAGCACCAGGTCCAGGCATCACTGTTGTAAAGAGATTATTTAAAGTCAATATCACATTTTCTATCTTTCCAACACGCTCCTACTCCGAATTTGGTCTGAAGAACAGAATTAATACAAATTAATATTATATACACCATTGAAAGAGGGTGAAGGAGTGTATCAAGGATTCTGTTTTTAAGCCTAATGGCTAATATAATTCTCATAGTTAAAACAATGAAAATTTGTATAATAGCCAGTTTTAATATCATCCCGGTCCAATCAAAAATAAAAACTCCCAGGGGAAGCAGAATAAACGGAAATAAAAATAACGCTGAAACCAATAAAATAACTATTGATATATTAAAGAGATTAAAATCAAAAGCAGCAAACATAAACTTAGAAAATCCTCTTATCAATTTACTAAAACTTCTATACATTCTACAATATATATTTTTACTTCCATCAAATATCATAAAGTTATATCCATATCTTTTTACCTGTTTTGAGATATGTATATCTTCTAAAATTTTAGTTTTTATGGATTCGTGTCCTCCGATTTTTTCATAAACCTCTCTTCTAAATAACATAAATTGACCATTTGCAGTACTAAATAAGGGGTTTTTTGATTTTTTTATAAGAAATAAAGGTAACAGAATAAGAATCCCAAAATGAACCCAGGTAACCACCATTCTCTCATGAAAAGAAACCATTATCTGTTTTGGAATTGCAGAGAGAGCACCCAAATTATTGCCAGTAAGGCATCCAATTGTGCTGGAGATTGAATTTTTAAAATGCAATGTATCTGCATCTGTAAAAACAAAATATTTTCCCTTTGCATATTTTGATAACTGGTAGCAGGCATAACTTTTTCCAATCCATCCACTTTCTAGCGGCTTGCCGGTAATAAGCTTTACTCTGTTGTCTTTTTTTGCAAAATCTTCAACAATTATCGAAGTGTCATCATTAGAATTATCATCTAATACCAATATTTCTATATTAGGATAATCCTGTTTTGAAAGAGATAGAAGACACCTTTTAATATTTTCAGCTTCATTTCTGGCAGGAACCAGTATTGATACCAGAGGAGGAGATTCTATTAAAGATTCTGGAAGTAAATAATTAGCTGTATTTTTAAATAAAATATTGTTAACAATAAAATTAAATAAGAATATTGCCAGAACTGATGTAACAAAATACTGATATAATAAAAATAGATGCATAGTAATAAAATAAAATTATAAGGAATTTAAAATACAATCCTAATGTATAAATAAAAAAATTACAAGTGATAAAAAGAATTTTTTTTACAATTTAACTTTAAATCTACCTGGAAAATCACTTTGACATTGTATTTCTAATTATATATATTTAAACTCAATGTTAATTAGCGCTGATTTGAAAAATAATTAATAAATCACTTTTCTTTGTGGAAGAAGAAAGGATTAGACAGGCTGTGTATAATCCTTAATACATTAAGAAGCTGAAATGTGTTAGGGATTTTTTATTATTTATTATTAAAAAGAAAAGGAAAAAATGGATAGATTGCAGGAAACAATAGCAAAAATAAAAAAGCCGGATTTGGGTTTAATGAAACAGGTACAGGCAAGGCTTGACAGTCTCACCAAACCCCGGGGCAGCCTGGGAAAGCTTGAAGAGCTGGCAAAACAAATTGTAAGTATTACCGCTAATCTAAGCCCCAGGATAGAAAGGAAAGCCATAATTGTAATGACAGCTGACCATGGTGTTGTTGAAGAAGGTATAAGTGCTTACCCAAGAGAGGTCACTCCTCAAATGGTTTATAATTTTCTTAATGGCGGTGCGGCAATTAATGTTCTGGCAAGACATATTGGAGCGGAGGTGTTGGTAGTTGATGTTGGAGTTGCTGCTGACTTTCAGGAGCATCAGTCGCTGATGTTAGAAAAGATTGACTATGGTACGAAAAATATGGTAAAGGGCCCTGCAATGACGGTTGAGCAGGCTGTAAAATCATTGGAAGTAGGTATTGAGGCTGCTGAGGAGATGATAAAAAAGGGTTACGATATTATAGCAACCGGGGATATGGGAATTGGAAATACTACTGCCAGCAGTGCCATAGCAGCAGTAATTTGCAGAACCGATGTAGAATATGTTACAGGCTACGGGACAGGTATTGATGACAGGTGCCTTGGAAATAAAATTAATGTTATAAAAAAGGCTATTTCGGTAAATAAACCCGACGCAGTGGATGGTATTGATGTACTATCAAAAGTTGGAGGATTTGAGATAGGGGGAATTGCCGGAATCATTTTAGGATGTGCTTCCGGAAGGACTCCGGTGGTAATTGACGGCTTTATATCCGGAGCCGGGGCACTAATTGCAGCTGCTATTTCACCTGATTCAACGAATTATATGATCGCATCACATTGTTCGGCGGAAAAGGGCCATAAGATTGTTCTTGATAAGCTTGGCCTTAAACCGTTGTTTTATTTTGATATGCGTCTGGGTGAAGGAACCGGGGCAGCAATAGGAATAAATATTGCTGAAGCCTCGGTAAAAATATTAAGTGAAATGGCTACATTTGACCAGGCAGGGGTATCGGAAAAAAAGGAGTAGTTTTATGGAAGTTGTAACTGGTGCAACAGGTTGTATAGGAAATGTTCTTGTCAGGGAATTACTCCGGAAAGACAAAGAGGTTAGAGTTTTAATACGCTCAACTTCTGATATTTCTTCACTTGAAGGTCTGGAGATAGAAAAGGCTGTTGGGGATATCCATAATACAGATTCCCTTATAAAAGCTTTCAGGGGAGCAGATACTGTATATCATCTGGCTGCCATGATTTCAATTATGCCGGGCGATCGGGCATTGATACGTAATGTTAATCTTGAGGGAACCAGAAATGTTATAGATGCTTGCTTAAAATGTGGTGTAAAGCGATTAGTGTATACCAGTAGTATACATGCATTAAAAGAGCCGCCTATGGGAACAGTTATTGATGAAAGTATGCCATTTGAGCCAAACAATAATAGGGGAGAATACGATAGATCAAAGGCTCTTGCCAGTTTAGAGGTGGTAAAAGCTGCTCAAAATGGCCTGGATTCGGTAATAGTTTGCCCTACCGGGGTTTTAGGTCCTTATGATTTCAGGATATCAGCAATGACTCAGACATTTATTGACTTTGCCAGAAGTAAGATGAAAATGACTATAAATGGAGCTTATGATTTTGTAGATGTCCGGGATGTAGCTGTGGGACATATTTTAGCAGCTGAAAAGGGAAAGACCGGTGAGAAATATATATTATCCGGGCAAAGAGTTACTATGGATGAAATGATGTCAATGCTGAATGAAATTAGTGGAATACAGCCGCCAAAGTATAAAGTTCCTATCTGGCTGGCAAAAACTGCTGGCATTTTTACCCCTGTCTATTATAAATTAGCAAATAAAACTCCACGATTTACTAGTTATTCTATAAATACCCTGCGGAGCAATTCGTATATAAGTAGTGAGAAAGCAAGCCGGGAATTGGGATATAAGACCAGGCCTGTTAAAGAATCAATTGAAGATACTTTTAAGTGGTTTAAGGAAAATAAAATATTGTAATAGGTTTTTAAGATAATAAAAATTGATTTAATTTACTTTGTCATGTTAATAAATCTTGATATAATAGATTTCTGCATATTAAGATGTTAGAACAGAAAAATAAAGAAGATTCCTTGATTTACACATTATAATGTGTTATATTTTGTGTACAAGGAGGACGTCATGGCAACAAATCTTGCAATAGATGATAAATTAATTTTACAGGCATTAAAAATTGGCCATCATAAGACAAAAAAAGAAGCAGTCACAACTGCCCTGAGGGAGTATATTACCCACAAGAAACAGGAAGAGATCACCAGTCTGTTCGGCAAGGTCGAGTTCGATGAGAAATATGATTATAAAAAAGCCAGAAAAAGATGAAAGTACTGGTAGATACCTGTGTTTGGTCACACGCACTCAGACATAAAAATCCAGATAAAAATATTATTAAAAAACTTTCAGATCTTATCAATGACGGTAGAGCTGTACTTATAGGCCCGATCAAACAAGAATTGCTTTCAGGTGTGCACCCCTCTGCTCAGTTTGAAAAATTAAAAGACATCCTCTCTTCTTTTGAAGAAATCCAACTGAAAAACATACATTTTGAAAAGGCCGCTGAATTCTGCAATGTTTGCCGCTCAAAAGGCGTACAGGGGTCAACCATAGATTTTCTCATCTGCTCTGTCGCACATTCAGAAAATATGATAATCTTTACAATAGATAAAGATTTTGAAAATTACGCAAAATATTTGCCAATAAAATTAATTGAATAAAAGTTCTAACAAACTGCTGAGCTCAGGCGTTAGGTCCTTATGATTTCAGGATATCAGCAATGACTCAGACAATATGTTGAGTGTATTAATATGGGGAGCTCCCCATATAGGACATATCAGGGGATTCACTTCATATATCTTATTTATAAGCCTTGCCCAGGATTTATTGCAGCCCTTTGTATGCTGTTTTTTAAATTCTTATGGTTAAATTTCAAGATCAAACTCTTTTGTACTTGTTCCATCTTTTGATTTGTATTAAACTATCAGGAAGGGAAAGGAGAAATCATGGCAGAGGAAAAAATAAAACCCAGGGTAATGTCTATGTCAAATACGAAAAAGGAGATGATTGATACTTATAATGCGCTACTAAAACAATTACAAGAGAAGAGTGAAGCTGAACTGAAACCAGAAAAAAAGATTGAAGAAAAAAAGAAAAGAGAGGTTGTGGAAGTGGCAGAGACCCTATCTTCAGAGGTGGTCATTAATGAGATCGGCAATCTGAAGCTGGAAATAGGAAAAAGACTAACCAGTATTTCCGATGGACTGGAGGAAGAGGTCAGTAAATTCAATCAAATTCAGAAAGCTATTGAAATAAAGGATGAGGAGCTTAAAGAATTATATGAAATAGAAAGATCAGCAGAAACACTTGCAGCATTAATAGAAGCGCAGAATAAGAAGCGCCAGGAATTTGAATTGGAAATGACTGCCCGAAAGGAAGAATTTGACCGGGAAATCATCACAACCCGTGAGGAGTGGGTAAAAGAGAAAAAAGGGTATGAAGCAGATATCAAAGAAAGGGATGCAGCAGAGGCAAAAAGACGGGAAAGGGAAAAGGAAGAATATGGCTATGCCTTTAAGCGGGAACAATGGTTGGCAAAAGATAAGTTTGAAGATGAGAAGGCAAAAACAGAAAAAGAGATTCAGTTGAAAAAAGAGTATATGGAAAAAGAGCTAACCGGGAGAGAAAAAGCAGTCGCAGAAAGGGAAGAAGAATTAGCAGAACTACAAAAGAAGGTTATCGCTTTTCCCGATGAAATCAAAGAAGCTGTCAGCAAGGCAGTTAAAGAGACAACAGAAAGAATTACGCTTGAAGCAAAAAATAAAGAGGAATTGATAAGAAAAGAATTTGACGGTGAAAGAAACGTGCTCAAAACTCGAATCGAGTCTCTTGAAAAAACTGTAAAAGAGCAGAGCGGACATATTTCCAACCTTTCAGGGCAATTGGAGAAATCCTATCAAAAGGTTCAGGATATCGCTATCAAATCCGTTGAGGGATCATCAAACCTAAAATCATTTGCAAATCTGCAGCAACTGGCTTCAGAACAAACAAGGAGGCAGTCCCAGGAGAAATAATTAAGCGTTTAGTGAGATCAGTATATGCCCAGGACAAAAGAGGAAAAGAAAAAGGCCAAGAGGAAGATTAAACAGAAAGAACGCCGAGAGAGACCGGTCAGGGCTTTTCTTCGGGAAAAGACTGAGTTTCTTTTTTATAAAGCCCTCTGGTTTAAGGATAAGGGCCAGTTGGGCAAGGCGCTCTTTTACCTGGAAAAAGTTCTGCGTTTGGATCCGAAGAATGAAGAGTGCCTTCAGGAAATGGGCCATCTTGGATATTTGATGAAAAGGTCCGACATAGAACTCAATGCGCTTTTGGGCCTTTACAGTCATGGTCTTATAAAACCTGGACAATTGCCGTTTTTATGCCAACTGCTGGAGGAGGATGGTAAATACAAACAGGCACTATGTATTATTCAAGAAACTTTAAAGAGCTTTTCAAAGATAAAGGCACGAGGAAAGAAGGCACTGAGAGAATCCCTTATTAAAAGCCGAAAACATTGCCAAGCCCAGTTGGAAACAACACAAAAGCTGGCGGCCATAAACTCGCCTATTGAAACGCGCAAGGATGAAAATAGGCAAAGAGAACCCAAAAAAATCATTGCTTATCCCGAAAACACAGATGTCTCCGGAGATCATGCAGATGAAAGCCCCCTCCCAGAAATCCCTATATACATTCAGGTGGACCCAGTGGCCTTCAAAGAATCCCTGGTAGATGGGCGCCTTACCTCTCTGGAGAACTACCAACTTACATTAGAAGGACATCGAATCCGTTTTAAAGAGACCTTTGAAAGTCTTATCTGTTTTAATAGTCTGAAAAACGTCCGATCATTCTGGTTCCAGGAAGAGACTGCCAGAAAAATCTTGAAGACCTTTCATGGCCGGGCCTTGCTGGCGGATGAGGTAGGACTTGGCAAGACTATAGAGGCCCTTATGGTACTTAAGGAATATATTCAGAGGGGTATGGTAAAAAGCGCCCTTATACTAACACCAACACCACTTGTAAGCCAATGGAAGGAAGAACTGGAGGTCAAATTCGGACTTAACTTTCCATCCACAGATGATCCCGGTTATCACACCCGGGAACAGTCCTTCTGGAAAGAAGACTTTATCCTTGCATCCATCAATCTTGCTAAGTCAAAGAAGAATTTTCCCATAGTCACCCAAAGGGAATATGACATCGTCATAGTTGATGAGGCCCACCACCTAAAGAATCGAAACACGTTAAACTGGAAACTTATCAATGCCTTGCAAAAAAGGTTTTTACTTCTCCTTACGGCGACACCTGTGGAAAACAATCTGATGGAGCTTTACAATATCATTACCCTTCTCAAACCGGGTCAGTTAAAGACAGCCTCCGCCTTTCGCGAAAAATTCATGACCCGCGGCGATCCCACTGATCCCCGAAACCGCAGCCACCTAAAAGATCTTCTTGGACAGGTTATGGTACGAAATACCAGGGCCTTTGCAAAGGTTGATATCCCTCCACGGTTTGCTCAGACCATAAAGGTGGACCCAGACTCTTTGGAAATCGAGCTGTATCAAAAAATCACTACCCTGATAAAAGATATAAATGAGACCAATGGCTCAGGTCATAAATTACTGCTAAAGAATCTCCTGGCTGAGGCGGGTTCTTCACCTCGCGCAGTGAGATTAACCCTTTCCCGAATTCTTGCAAGGCGAGAGATGCTCCCCGAACACAAAAAGAGGCTCCATGACATAAACAATCTTTGCCGCTCTATACATACTATCAGCAAAGACAGGCTGCTTTTTAAGCTTATTAGATCCTATCCAGGCAAAATGATCCTCTTTGTCAAGTACCACGGCACCCTGGATCATGTGTCTGAATTTCTGGCAAGCAAAGGGATCAGCCATTCACTATTTCATGGTAAGATGGATAACCGCAGCAAGGATGAACAAATTCAGAGCTTCAAGGAGGACAAGGACATTCTGCTCACCACAGAAATTGGCGGTGAAGGCCGCAACCTCCAATTCTGCCATCAGATGCTCAATTATGATCTCCCCTGGAACCCAATGAAGATCGAACAGCGAATCGGCCGTATACACCGTATCGGGCAGGAAAAAGAGGTGATGATTTACAACCTGTGCGCTGCAGGAAGTGTGGAGGATTATATTCTTGAGATATTGGATAAGAAAATCAACATGTTTGAGATGGTGATTGGGGAGATTGACATGATATTGGGACGGATCAAGGAGGAGAAGGACTTTTCTGAAACGGTTTATGACATCTGGGTGAATTCAAGATCTGAAGAAGAAAGAAAAACAGCATTTGGACAACTGGGAAGCAGGTTAATGAGGGCCAAAACCAGCTATCAAAAGTCCAAAGAGCTTGATAAAAAACTTTTTGGTGAAAATTATGAACTCTGAATCCAATCGAGAACTGGAAGAATTTGCCTGTAGATTCCTTGAGAATCAGGGGGCGGTACTGGAAAGGAATGAGCGAGGATTTGAAGCTCTCCTGCCTGAAAATTTGTCAGAGGTTTTCGGGACCTCTGAGCATATTAATATAAATACCGGATCAGACCCTGAATCAGAAGGGGTTTATTCTATCAATTACGGCTCCTCCCTGCTCGAAAAAATGGTAGATGCAGTCTGTGGAGATGTACCTTTGTTGGCCTGCCAGCTTCAGTTTGACTATCTAAAAAGAGAGGGTTTTGACAGTCTGATCCAGGAACAGTTCTTTTTTTCCAAATCGGTGGGCAAAACGGAGAGCCGAGCAAAAATTAACACCGCATACATCTTCCTGACCTGCCGGTTTACAGCTCAAAGCGATGAGCAGAAGCATGGCCTTTTAAGCCTTGTTTTTAATCTGGAAACAGGGGCATATATCCCCCACATGGCAGAGTTGTTCTCTGCTGCTGGAAAAAATTTTATTCCTCTTCAGAAGCCCGTCTGGAAGGATGGACAATTGGAAATGGTTATGAAATGTATTAAAGAGCAATCAAAAGGGATCTTGATGGACGAATTAAATTCTTTCCATGAAACCATGACAAGGCGCTTCAGGAGGGATGTGGCAAATCTTGAAGAATATTACCATGCCCTGGAAAAAGAAATGGAAAAAAACCTTGAAAGGCATAGTCTTTCAGAGGAGTTGGTAAAAGAAAGGCGTGAAAAAATAGGCCTTCTGCCTGATGAACTCGAAAGAAAAAGGGACGACCTGTTTAAAAAATACAGCATTAAGGTAAATGTAGAGCCCTGTGCGGTCATGCTGATCAATACGCCAGCCGTTATAGTCCTTTATAACATCTTTATTAGAAGGACTCGGAAAAATGTTTCCTTGATCTATAACCCTGTTACCAAAGCATTGGATCCTCTTGTTTGCCAGGGTTGCGGAAAGAGTATTACCAACATCTACTTTTGTAATCATCTCCATTTGCTCTGCTCCATGTGCAGCGAAAAATGTCCGCTTTGTTAGAGTTCTTGTTTTATTGGTTTTTTGTGGTATTAATAGCAGTTTAAGTGATGTGCCTAATCTAACTATTATACTTTCAACGACAAATACACCGTCTCCCACAAATTAACGTGTGCTGCAGTAATAGGAGTTATCCTTGCGAAACCGAACCTATGTAAAACAGCAAATCCATTATAGAATCAGGAAATTACCCCGGCAGATACCTTATTTATACCTTGGGGAACTAAAAGCAAATTCTCATGCATCACTGGCAGATACCTTGTTGGTACCTGGAGGATCCAAAAGCAAATTATTATGCAAAAAAGGGTCAAGCTTAAAGATTGCTTTCTCTTTTTTCTTTTTCGGGATTTTGGTTTTGAGGATGATCTCCCAAAAATTAAGTACCTTTGGAAACCACCTACCCCGCCGTGGATTGGACACTACTTCCTTAAGGTCCTCCTCTGTATAAACCGAATAGAGCCATTTAATTCTTCCGGCATCTCCATAATTTAGAACCTGGGTAATAATGATTTCTTTATCTTTTGCAAGGTCCATATTGTCAATATTGTATGACCACAAACAGGGGATAATATTTTTTGGTATTTTCTTTTTCATTTCTTTCTTCTCCAGGTTTTATCTATTTTTTCAACCTCAGCAATAAAGAACTTTTTTGCATCTTTCCAGTTAAAAGGTTCAAGAAGCTCAATATTTCTATCATTGCTTTCAATTTCGGCATCTTTAAAGTAAGTCAATGATTGAAGTGCCAGATATTCGTTGAAACCGGGGTATTTTTCCCTGGCAAAACCGAAAATCTTTCCCAGCCCTATTTTCTTGATTAAAAAATAAAGGTCTACAAAATCACGTTTTGTTCCTCTCTGGATAATCGCAATCATTTTCATCGCGGCAATATCTTCAAGGGAAGCAAGATTACAATATCGGCTTTTCAAAAGATTTCGAACCAATGGGTAAGGATAAGTAAAAAGACTGATACTAATGTCATTTAGTTCCAGAAGCAAAGTGTTTTTTTCTGTAATTGTGGATAGTAAAATTTTTCTGTTCTTCTGCCTCTGAAATTGTTCATAAATTTCTGCAGGGTGAAATTCTTTTTCAGTGTAAAAATCAAAATCCACAGAAGTTCTATGTTTAATCTGAAGAGACAGGGCAGTACCGCCTGCCAGATAAAAATTTTGCTCCTTTAAAAATACAAGCCTGTGCAGGATTTCTTTCTGGTCCACGGTCAAAACTTCCCAAAATATTTCCATTTTTTAATTATAAACCAATAGGCTTTTTAACTCAAATACCGTGATGCAGTATTCTCATAATGTTGTACCGTGGATAACAGCTACCATTTTTTGCCAAGCCAATTTTTATATCTGATAACCTGGATTATGGTAACTATGAGGTTTTGATAGCTATGTGATCCAAAAGCAAGTACGAGCAAGTTCTTATAAATTTAAAAATAATACTAACTTGAAGTAGCTAAACTTTAATTTTTTAGATAAATCCGTTGAAGTTTATAGAGCTGCAGATGTAGTGGCTCATGCTTTATATGAGATGACATTCTTTGGGTATTGCTCTAAAGTCGTAAGTAAACGAGTGGAAGAGGAAAAACATATTTTAGATGAACGTTACAAGGAAATACAAAGCGGTACTGCTCAGCTTATTCCTTTTGAAGAAGTTATGGCCGAAACCAACTATGTTGATAAACGTACACCCGAAGAAAAAGATCTTCCACTATCAAAAGATATGTATTCATCGCATAATTTATGTTATAATAATTTATATTAAAAGTATAAGAGGTAAAATATGTCGCCGACAAAAACAATAATATCTAAAGCGTTACATCTTAAGCCGGCGGAAAAATCCATTGTCATTGAAGCATTGCTTAAGAGCCTTGACATCCCCGACCCAAAAATTGAAAAAATATGGACCGCTGAAGCTGAGAAACGGCTTAAAGCATATAAGGAAGGGAAAATTAAAACGGTCTCTTTCGAGGATATATTCCATTATCAATTAGAAAATAATAAGTGTTCTTTTAAAAATAAATAGATTATATAGTTTGTGTTGTCACATCAGGGAATCCAGTTTAATTCTGGAGCGGTCCCGCCACTGTGATAGGGTGTGTGCTCTCTAATTAAGCCACTGGCAAAGTGTTGCCGGGAAGGCGGAGAGTAAAGTCCCTTAAGCCAGGAAACCTTAAAAGTTTTTTAATTATCTCTCTTCGGCAGAAAGAGGGTGGTTTTTCGTTTATTAAAAGGAAAAATTCCCGCCCGAAGAAAGGCGGGTTTTTTTATTTATAAACCATAAAAGATTAGAGGAGGAAAGAATGTCAAAAAAGATTATGCTGGCAGTGGTAGTGATTCTAATTCTATCTCTTATAGCTACCCTGGGTATCTTTTCAGGATGCAAGGGGCAAGCTGCAGAAGAATCATTGGGCAGTCCAGTAGAGGTGGTGGATGGTGAAGAAAATATAGTTAAGCTTGCTGCACATGCAAGAAAGATTATTGTCCTTGCGCAAAGTGCACTGGAGATAATTGATGGTCTGGGCGCTATGGAACTGGTGGTAGAGGTTGATAATTGGAGTGTAATGATGGCTGAACCGCTGGCGGAAGGATTTGAGGGTGCTGGGGATGTATATGGGCTGAATATAGAAAGAATAGCTGAGCTGAATCCTGATATTTTAATAACTATTACCGGTGGCCCTGAAGATGACTATCAAAAAGTAAGAGAACTCGGAATTGAAATTTACAGAGTCATCGATGTTAAAGGTATTGAAGGTGTTTATGATGAAATAGCTAACATCAGTAAAATAATTGGGCTTGAAGATAAGGGGAAGGAACTTGTGAGCGAACTTAAAAAAGGGGTTGATAAAATATATAATCAGGTCAAAGATTTGAGTGATGAACAGAAACCAAGAGTTTTTTATGAAGTATGGAATGATCCTTTAATGAGTGCAGGGGCAGATACCTTTATTGATGACTTAATCGAAAAGTCAGGCGGAATAAATATAGTAGCAGAGGATAATCTAACCGGATGGCCTGAATATAGCGTGGAGACATTAATAGAGAAAAATCCGGATATAATAATTGCTCCTATGAGTCTTGTAGCAGATCCTTCAGTAATAATGGAAGATGAGAGGTTTTCAAGCATTGATGCAGTGACTGGTGGCAAGGTTTATGTTGTCCCGGATAATCCAATTTCCCGTCCAAACCAGAACCTGATTAAAGCGCTGCAAATGTTTGCAAAAGCAATCCATCCTGAAATTTTTGGGAAATTTGAAGTAATAGAGTAAAAAATTAATTCTTAAATAATTTTTATAAAAAAAAGTAATCTTGTTATTATTGTTTATAATAATAGCAAGATTACTATTCAAGTATACTATTGGAAAAAGAGGAGTTTTTTGGCAAGAATTTATTTTCTCATTGGCGGAGCGAGAAGTGGAAAAAGCAGTTACGGAGAGGAACTGGCAAAGTCTCTTTCTGGCAGAGTAGCATATATTGCTACATCAAAGATCACCGATGAAGAAATGGAAGAAAGAATTACACGTCATAGAAAAAGAAGGCCAAAAAACTGGAAAACCTATGAAATTGCTGACAAAAATATAGACGAACAGGGTATAAAAAAAATTATAAAAAGTATCTCCAAAGAAAATATCAACACTGTAATTATTGATTGCATAACTAACTTGCTGTTTAAAATTATTTATGATTATAAATTAGATTCTATTAAAATTATAAGAAATGAGGTTGAAAGAGCAGCCAAGAAGGAAGTCATATCATTTTTTAAATCTCTACTGGAAGAATTAAGAGAAAGCAAGTTAAATGTAATAATTATTTCAAATGAAATTGGCCTTGGAGTTGTTCCTGCATTTCCCCTTGGAAGAATTTTCAGGGACTTAATGGGTATTGTAAACAAAAATATAGCAGAAGTTTCAGATGAAGTTTATTTATTTATAGCAGGACTGAAACAAAGGTTAAAATAATGAGCAAGTTTATCAATGCTTTGGGATTTTTAACTATTATAAAAATTCCAAAAAAATATACATTAAAAAAAGAACAGTTAGCTGATTCTACAGTTTATTTTCCAATAGCTGGATTAATCATTGGCATAATATTATCTTTGTTCTATTTTGTTGCAAGTTTTATATTTCCGCTATTTTTATCTGTAATTTTACTTATTGGACTGGAAGTTTTTTTATCTGGCGGAGCTCATCTTGATGGCCTGAGCGATATGTTTGATGGCACTTTTTCCGGCAGGAGTGATAAGAATAAGATTTTAGAGATTATGAAAAAAAGTGATACAGGGGTATATGGAATTTTATCCATAGTTTTTTTATTGCTTCTAAAGATTTCTATAGTCTATTATTTAGCCAGTATTAATTCAGGGCATGTTTTAATTTTTTATTTGACAATCATCTTTATGCCAGCATTCGGGAGATGGAGCATGGTTTTTTTGATTAGCAGGTATAAAAATGCTCGAGGTAGCAATAGTCTGGCTAAAATATTTACAGATAATAAAAATAAAAGAAAAAATTTTTATATCTCAAGTATATATTTATTTTTGTTATTTTTAGTTTTATATACATTTTTTGGATATCTTACTGGAAGCAGGGTAGGTGTTTTTAGTTTTTTAAATAATTTAGAAAGTGTTTATTTAATACTATTTATCTTAGCTAAAGCTCTACTGGTTACTGCTGCCTTATTTTTGCTTTTATTGTCTGTAAGCTGGTTTTTTACAAGAAGAATCGGTGGCATAACTGGAGATATTATAGGTGGAGTAAGTGAGACTACCGAACTACTGTTTTTATTTGCCTGTTATTTAGTATTTACTTTTTTTATATAAATTTTTATGGGAACCGGAAGAAAAACTATAAAGCATACAATAATACTGCTAATAATATTAATAGCGCTTATTATAGTTGCTGCTTCAATAGGAGCTGCGAAAGTAAACTTAAAGGATACCAGCTTGATTATAGCCAGTTTTATTCCAGGGGTTAATCATTTTATCAATACTGCCCGGCTGGATCCCCGGGATATTGTGATTATTTCACAGATAAGGCTGCCGAGGATATTCTTGTCCATATTTGTTGGTATAGCGCTTGCCAGCGCAGGGGTTATTTTTCAGGGGCTCTTTAGAAATCCTATGGCAGATCCCTTTGTGATCGGAGTCTCCGCAGGAGCAGCTTTTGGAGCAACTATTGGTCTGGTGTTTATTACCGGCGTCGGTCTACTGGGTATTTCCACTACCACTATTTTTGCCCTGCTCGGGGCGCTGGTCACTACATTTTTGGTCTACAGTATTTCCAGCGCCAGAGGGAAGGTTTCAGTAACTACACTGCTTCTCTCTGGCATTGCCCTTAGCGCTATGCTGAGTGCTATGACCTCGTTTATCATGATATTCAGGGGTCATGATCTGGCAAAAATAATTTTTTGGATTATGGGTGGTTTGACCGCTGCGTCATGGTATAAGTTTAATATTATAGCTCCTATGGTAGTGGTGCTTATTATAATTTCCGGATTTTATATGAGGGATTTAAATATCATATCCCTGGGAGATGAAAGAGCAGCTCAGTTAGGGGTTCAAACAGACAGAGTTAAAAAAATACTGTTGATAATGGCTTCACTTATAGCTGCCTTAGCTGTTTCTATTAGTGGAATTATAGGATTTGTAGGCCTTATCACACCGCATATTTTAAGGTTGATTGTAGGGCCCGACCATAAAATTTTATATCCAACTTCTGCTGTAGCAGGGGGAATAGTTCTGCTTATGTCTGATACTTTAGCCAGAACTATTCTTATGCCCAGGGAAATTCCGGTAGGGATTATAACTTCGATTGTCGGGGTTCCGTTTTTCCTGTATCTTTTGGTAAAGTCAAAAAAACAGGTTTTTTAAACTGGTTAATTTAGGCGAGATGAGTAGAAAGAGAAAAGTGCTTTCGGTTAAAAATTTAGATTTTTCTT
The DNA here is from genome assembly GCA_016870675.1 of Actinomycetota bacterium. Classification (GTDB taxonomy): domain Bacteria; phylum Actinomycetota; class Humimicrobiia; order Humimicrobiales; family Humimicrobiaceae; genus Hydromicrobium. Next base: position 17,504 of record VGAU01000003.1, read on the forward strand.
ATAATCAGAATAAGGTTCTGGATAATATAAGTTTTAGTGTGGAAGAGGGGAGTTTTATCTCAATCCTCGGTCCAAATGGATCAGGTAAAAGCACTCTGGTAAATCTTATAAGCAAGGTTCTAAGAGGATATGAAGGTAAAATTGAAGTCGGTGGAAGGGATATAAAGGAGTTAAATCCAAAAGATATTGCAAAAATGGTGGCTGTAGTGCCCCAGTATACCAATCCTGGCTTTAGCTTTACTGTAGCTGAAATGGTTATGATGGGAAGGCACCCATACATTTCAAGATTTGGAATGGAAGGAAAAGAGGATTTTGATGCAGTTAGCGGAGCCATGGAAAAGACTAAAATATTACCATTTGCAAATAGAAAGTTTACGGAACTGTCAGGCGGTGAGAAGCAGCGGGTAATTATGACTCAAGCTCTAGCCCAGGATAGCTCTATACTGCTTCTGGATGAGCCCACTTCTCATCTTGATATAAATTTCCAGATTGAATTTATGAATTTGTTTCTAAGTTTAAATAAAAAAGAAAATAAAACCATAATTGGAATTTTTCATGATGTGAATCTTGCCATACAAAACAGCAAAAAAATAATGCTTCTAAAAGAAGGCAGGATTTTTAATTTCGGCAGTGGAGAAGATATAATAAACAGGGAAAGTATAAAAAGTGTATTTGGAAGTGATGTATTTATAGGCAGAAATCCTGTAACTAAAAAACTTTACGTTAGTCCGGTTTTTAATCCGGGTGATGATCAGGGTATTTCCAGTCAGAAAGCAAACAAATATTTAAGAGTTCATATAATTGGTGGTGGCGGAGCTGCATCACCGGTAATGAATTTACTCCACAGCAGCGGTTATACGGTATCCTGCGGAGTCATAAATACTCTGGATACAGATATTGATACTGCCCAGATGCTGGGAATCCCTTATGTAGCTGAGGCACCTTTTTCACCTATTAGTTTTATTTCACAGAATAAGAACATTGAATTTATTAAATCAAGCGATGTGGTAATCCTCCCTGCAGTGGAGTTCGGCTCCGGCAATTTCTCAAATCTGGTATCTGTAAAAGAAGCAATCAGTTCAGGGGAAAAAGTGATAGTAATAGATGAAAAAAACATAAGGGAAAGAGATCATACCGGTGGAAAAGCAGAAAAGCTTTACAGGAGAATAATAGAAGACGGTGCAATTGTAGTTAAGTCGATAAATCAGGTACTCAGATGTTTGTAATTACAATATGATAAAGGGTAAATCAAAATCCATAATGATACAGGGCACTGGCTCACATGTTGGCAAGAGTGTCGTAACTGCTGCAATATGCAGAATTTTGAAACAGGATGGATACAGCGTATGTCCATTTAAATCACAAAACATGGCCCTGAATTCATATGTCACTGCCGCAGGTGGGGAGATGGGCAGAGCCCAGGTAGTCCAGGCTGAAGCATGTGGACTGGAACCTGAAGTTTATATGAATCCAATACTTATTAAACCCATAGCTGACTCAAGGGCGCAGATAATATTTATGGGAGAAGTGGTAAAAAATATGAGCGCTGTTGAATATAACAAAAAGAAGGTTTTTTATTTAAATAAAATTAAAGAAATCATCAGTGGTCTAAAAAAAAGATTTGATTTTGTAGTGATAGAAGGAGCCGGCAGCCCGGCAGAAATAAACTTGCTGAAAAATGATATTGTAAATATGAGAACAGCAGAGATTGCCGCATCCCCTGTAATATTGGTGGGAGATGTTGATAGGGGTGGCGTATTTGCAAGTTTTTACGGCACTGTAAAGCTTCTTCCAAAAAGTTATAGAAAATACATAAAAGGTTTACTGGTAAATAAGTTTAGAGGAGATATAAGCCTTCTTGAACCCGGTAATGATTACATATCCCGAAAATTAAAAATTCCGGTGATAGGTACTATTCCATATTTTAGGGATATTTATATTGAAGAAGAGGATTCTGTAAATCTGGAGCGGGAAAGAAATAAAAAATTGATTTTAAGTAGTACCGGGGAAAATAATAAAAGCGGAAAAATAATAATTGGTGTAGTCTATCTTCCCCATATTTCTAATTTTACTGATTTTAATGCTTTTGAACTAGAAAAAGATGTAAGCCTGATTTATATCAGAGATGATAAGGAGTTAAAAGATTTAAGGCCTCATATGATTATTATTCCCGGGAGCAAAAGCACTATAAGCGATCTTCTGTATTTAAGAAGATCTGGATTAGAGGAAGAAATTAAAAAGCAATACAAAAGGGGCACGGTGGTATTTGGCATATGCGGAGGTTTCCAGATTTTAGGGAAAAAGATTACAGATAAATTTAAAAGTGAATCGCCGGATGCCGGGAACATTAATGGCATTGGCCTTATGGATATAAATACAGAATTTTTACAAAATAAAAGTACCTATCAGGTAGAATTTGAAGTCAACGGAGATGTTTTCAATTGTAATTCGTATTTAAAAGAGATGAGTGGGAGATTTATAAACAGCAAGATGGAAGCTATGAAGGGATATGAGATCCATATGGGTATATCCAAACCGG
>VGAU01000004.1 GCA_016870675.1 Actinomycetota bacterium
TCTGAAAGTGTATGGAGCAAGAAATACGATAAGATAAAACCGGAAGTAATGCTTAAGGTAAATCTTATGAACATATTCACATCGTTTGTAGTTGGAGCATGGAACAAAGATAAGTTAGCACAAATCAGAAAAAATGCCAGCTATGAGCCAAGGAATATTACAGTATAAAGCCAAAATATTTATGTTGACCTTTTCGCCTTCTGGAATCTGACTGCTGAAGTTCGCATGATACTACATAACAGTGCTGTGTGAAGTGATTTATTCAACAAACCAAGTTTTGTTTAACATAACAAGGATTTGCGTTCCAACAGAGAGTCCTATCTGTTTCTCAAGACGGATAACATTACCCTCAACTGTACCCTTATAAAACTTATTCACATCTTTTACCTCCTGCTTTAAGCTGCTTAACGATTCGGCTAAGCGGTTTACGAGCAATGAATACCAAAAGATTTCAGTGATTCTAAAACACTTTAAAATCAGAAAAATAGTGCACAGGCAAGTCCGCCTTCAGCCGATTGTTATACTAATTTATTTTTAACATTTAAACAGTTCAAAACTTAATTTATTCTATAATAAATCGTTTAGTATGCAAATACAACTAGAAAAAACATCTTGAGAGCTGAAAACTTACAAACGAAAGAATGTAGAAAGTAAGTTAAAGTTCTGAAAAATCCCTTAGAAAAGTTCTAAGGCAGGGCCCCGAGATGTTGAGTAACCTAAAGCGTGAGCCAGGGTAAAAGATGACTTGGGGTTTCTTTTTTATTAAATAATTATTTTATATATCTTCTATCACTTTTTGCAGTATAACGACTGATTTCAGTAGCTGTGTTTACGCCGTCCGCTACAACGATGGTTAAGCTTTTCACTTTCTTGCACCTATAACAAGGTTATCTATGACTTTGAAGATAGAGGTATCCCAAGGATATTTGGATTGATTAGATATCCAAGCATTGGCTTTATTGACAAATCCGGCACCTTTTGCCACAGGGATAAAGAACTCTGATATAATCTCTTTCATCAATTTCCATTCGTAATCTATTCCATTCCTAATGTTTGTATTGCCTTTGAGATATCTCAAAGTGTACTCACGGTCAATTGGTGGGACTATGCTAGGAACTATATGAGCCATGACTTTGGAGTTACCTACTATACTTGTGCCGCTTGCCATGACTTTTATCCCACGAAATACCTCTTCTAAAAGTCTCCAATCTAACTCGGTCACTTTTTGATATTTAATCTTTCTGGCCTTCCCAATTTTATCCTTTATTTTCAAAATGCTTTCTTTAAAAACATCGAAACTTTGCATTTTAGAACCACCTTTTCCCATCCTATGCATTCCCCATGATGCCAAAGTAGAATATATATATTCCAAATATAATTCAAAATTAGCAGAGCAACTCATTTCAAGTGATCGTCTATGGAAATAAAGACTTGGTCCACGAAATGTTTCAGCATCATAATATGCTTTGTGATATTTTTCTGCGTTCGCAATTATGTCTGAAATTTTATAGCGGTAGTTATTCATTTTTTTAGCTTAACATCTTCTTATACTGTTTTTAACTTTTAATATTTGAAAGTACGCCAAAGAAGGATTCCTTTAATAATTTTCTATCTCTGTACTGATTAAATTTATCATAAGCATACTTACTTATAGGTCCCAATGCAGTAAGAGCTCCCAAATAAGGGGCAAGCCAAGGGAATATTTGGACACCTAATGTTAAAATACTAATTCCTAATGTTTGGATATGTTTTCTAAAATATTTTTCTTCAATTTTTTGGGTTTCTTTATCATGTTCACTTATTAAAGAGCAAATTGCTCTACCAATTTCGGCTGCGACACTATTTAAATTTTCAAAATTTGCATTTGATAAAGTTGTGAAATATTCTGTCAATCTTTTTCTAAACATTTCATTACAATTCTCAGCTCTTAGTCTTGCTATTTCTTTTATAGTAATATTACCTAGCCAAGTATTACTTGGATGTTGTAAGCCTTGAAGTATAGACAATGTTTTTGAGTCTAAAAATCCCATTTGATTAAGTTCACTATTACTAACATTCGAATATAAAAGGAAATAGTGATAGTGAGCCGAAAGCCAAAATAAGGGATGAGCTTCCAACATTCTTGCATTATCACGTATATGAAATTGAGGTAAAAGTCGCTCTAAGATACCATTCATAATTAGTTTTTCAGAAGGCCATGAATCTATAAGTTTAATAAACTCTTCAGAACGTTCTTGCTTTATGAATTCAATATACTTTGAAAATGCTTCGTCATAAGTTTTTGGGGGTAGTGAATCTGGTGGTAAAAATAATTGTTGTGAAATAACTGTTTCTCTAAATGATTCTTTGCCTTCATTACAGACATAATTAAATATTTCGCTTTCATCTTCAAAATTAGCATTCAAGTAAAAAGAAAAGAAGTTTAAAATAAATTCAGAAATTAAATCTTTTGTTTCTTCATTTGATGTTTCAAGAGATTTTTCCCAACTTGGGAAAACAATAATAGCTGGATATGGTAGATCGGTATCGATAATTGGTTTTAATTTTAGTAAATATAAACAAGATTGAAGAAAATGAATATTTAGAAATCTTTCTGCTCGACGGTCAACTTCTAACCAAGGAAGAATTGGATCAGGAATGAATATTGTATCAGCATATAACGCAAACTTTCTAAATCCATTAAAAGCAGCCTCCGGGAATCTAGATGATCCTCCAATAACACATTTTAATCCACCTATAAATTTATGAGCACTTAATAATTCATTAGAATTTTTTGTATAGAATTCACCGATTTGTGGTATGTATTCATTTAATGCATCAAAAAAGCGTTTAATGAATTTATTATTTTTTCTACGATTAATACTGTCATGAAATGATTCATTATTTTTCAAAAATTTTTCAGCACTATTTCCTGTAGCGCTTATAAAGAATTCTTCTAACAAAGAAAAGTAGTCTCTTTGAAGTTTAATAATTTCATCAATTTTAACACTATCTTCTTGTTCATAAATTATTTTCTTAGTTTTATCATCACCGATATTAGTATATTTTTCAATATTATAAAACATTCGCGCAAAAGATCTTACTATGGGTGTAGCAGTTGAAATATCAATAGAACCATCTGGTCTTCTTTTTAGTAATGACAATTCTTCTATCAATTTTTTTCCATCATCTTTTTCTAATAATTCCTTGCTGAAAAATATCTTGCCTTCTTTAAATTTTTTAAATAATTCAGATAATCGTCGTTCTAGATAAGTTGAATTCATAATAAAGTTCATTTATTTATTTTATTAACTATATAACGATTTGGCTAAGCGGTTTACGAGCAATCAATACCGAAAGATTTCAGTGATTCTAAAACACTTTAAAATCAGAAAAATCGTGCGCGGGCAAATCCGCCTTCAGCTGATTGTTATACTATTTTTTTTAACCTTTAAACAGTTTAAAACTAAATATATTTTATAATAAATCGTTTATTATACAAATACAAATAGAAAAAACAACTCGGGCTTCTTTTATTTCCTACGCTTATATTTATTTTTTACTTCTTAATATATCCTTACCAATTGTTTGTCAGTTTAACTTAATTTTTAATACATTTGATTTAGTGGTTATTTAAATGTTTAAAATGGAGTAAAGATAAATGGAATACGAAGAGATGGAAATAATAAAAGATATATCAAAAACATTAAACTATATTGAGGATAGATTAGAGCTAATATTGGGCAAAATGGAAGATATATTAACAGTTATAAAAAATATAGTAAGGTAGTTAAATTGGCAAAAAAGATAGCAAAAAAGGATGGGGTTAGTTACATCTGCTAGAAATGTTGTAATGAGATGTTTAGGTTCTCTGTAAAGGCTAAAGGTTTATTTACTGCTGATGACCCTTTTAAATATAAGAAATACTTAAACACAATAGATCCTAATGGACCTTATTATACTTGTCAATTTTGTGGCACAGTTCACAAAGGCTATTATACAAATTGTGGGTTAAATATTGATTTTAGATCACTGAACAAAGTATAAGCGAAGAAATGATTTTAAAAACAGATTTGGAAATGGTATCTCACACCCATTTTCGTCGCTTTTAGAGGCATTTAGAGGCTTTATTTAAAGTTTTTTAGTATAATAGTTGTAAATTTAAAATGAAAAGAAATCAGCTCTACAGTACTTTAATTTTTACATATTTTCAGTTTTGGCACTTTAATAGCTAAGAGAGATGGTGACCATGGGTTTTTTTGACGATCTCTTTAAAAGTCCTTCTGAAAAAGGGAAAGAAGACGGAACAAAACAACATAAGGATTTTATAAGATATTCCTTAGATGAAGGTTATCGAAAAGGGTATGACCATGGAGAAGGACTGAGAGATGGTTCAGAAAGTGCGAAATACCCTTTTGCTGGCCCCCTTTTTGAAGATGTCCAGAAAATTGGAAAGTCGGATGAATATAAAAGAGGCTATGACCGGGGCAAAGCTACATATGGCACTGCAGGAGATGTGCGACCAAAGCTTTTTGGTGATAAAGAGAAATCAGATAAAGGTGGTGGCTACAGTGGTGGCTATGGTGGTAGAAGTTCCAATGGTTCAGGTAGTAGATGGTTAGTTTTAGTATGTATTTTAGTATTAATAGTTTCGATAATAGTTTTTGTATTTTCTGCAATTATAAGACCAGCTTTAAGAACAGAGCAAGAAATAAAAGTAATACAACATGTATTTCTTCAAGAGGTTGAAGAGTTACCTTTTACCATAGGTTTGCTACCTGGGTTCTATTTGCTTAAAGAACCTTCCTTTTCTGCTGATAAGGTTTCTATTGTTAAAGGAATAGTTGCTGTAGGTGTCTATAAAATAAAGGGAGACTGGTTAATGGTGAAGTGGAAGAAACATGGAACTAGCGGAGATGAAATGAGTGGCTGGATCCACTGTAGTCAAGCTCTTTATCCAACCGAAGGGCTACCTACTTTGGAGCAGGTAAAATGGCATGCTGCTCTTATTATACCTTTGAGAGAGAGGTACAAGACAGAACATATTGAGAAGATTGGCAAGTTTTATTATGCATACATTAATGATGCTCCAATTCCCGATTCCGCTGTATTCTTTACAAAAGAGGGAGACTGGATTTATTACATAGACGACGATGGCTGTATTTATAAGAGACGAAACGACGGGAGTGTATCAACTATAAGAGACGCCAAATAATCCAAAGCGTGAGCCAGGGAAAAAGGAGGTAGCAATGTCAGAAAAGGTAAAGTGCTCACACTGTAAGTACAAAATTCCTAAGCTCATGTGTGGGTGCAAAGAAAGTCCGCACTTCAACGAAACCATGTATGGTAGCGGTTTCTGCGACCATTTTGTGAACAACCCTGCTCAAGACCTTTATTCAGAGGCACTGGTTACTTTAGTACTTCTTGGGAGTTCCGAACAACACGAGTTAGAGGCAAGAGACGTAATTGCAAAACTAGAAGGTGCCTTGAAGATCGGATTGCCACAAGACGACGAGATGAATGCAAGGTTTTCTTTGGGCGAAACTTATTTTAAACTTCTCAGGTATAAACCGAAGGAAGCTTGGCCTATGAGCTACGAATTGAGGCGAGCAATACAAGAAATGGAAGCTTCCGTAATAATTGATTCGCAAGAAGGATACGGACACTTTCATGAGCCCATCTATTCAGCTCGTCTGCAAACGCTTGCCGCCGCATATACGAAAGTAAGCCAACAGACACAAAAAGAGGAAGGACCTGATTGTGCAATAGCCTACGTTAAGCAGAAACTGGGACTCTTCAACTACTTATCGAGTCCGCCCTCCTTGTTGCTTCTAAACCTTGGAGAGCTTTATGAGTCAAAATGCGAATGGGGGTATGCACACACTATTTTTATGAAAATATTGGACAGGGCTGAAAATCCTGTGGATGACATAGATTCTGATGTCAGAAGAGTAGCACGGAGACGGATTCGATAAATAAAATCGGGGTGAAAGAAGCAGTCCGGGTGCTTCATATCTACTGCTGTCTATGGATTACCATACTCAAGTTCAATATAAAAAAGAGAAATACTAACCTTCGGACGAAACTCTAGGTGTGCTCTCTTATCGTGATGAAAATTGTGCTATCATAACCATAGCAAGAAACTCTATTGAGGTTATCAATGGTCGAGTCGGTAAAGTGGATTTTAAGAGAAATTGGGAAAGCAAGCCAGAAATTAAAGGAGGAACTCCCGGTATTACGAGAATTACTCCGTGAAATTAATGAAGTTGAAGCAATCACACAAAACTACTACATAATTCTACCTGCAAGAATGACTAGAATAACCGAATATCGGGAGAGCCAGCAGAACAAAATGGCGATCTTAGCAGAAAATTTTGAGCGGGCTAAGACTTTTATTGCTGAAGTTGAAACGAGGGCCCCGATTCCCAGTAAGGAAATGTTGGAAGACTTACGGATTCTTGCTACTTATCAGCAATATAAGATCATCAAGATTAATCAGGTAGCTCCACTTTTGAAAGAAATATCAGAAGCTATAGAGCGGGTGAGACCGAAAGTAGTGTTAATCGAAAGAAGGTTTAAAGAGCAAGTTGGAATTACCATTACTTCACCCCAAAAAGGAGAGACGTTACGGCGTGGAACAATTTTTACTTTTAAGTGGACTTCTATCGGGCCAAAAAGAGACTATGTGGGAATTTTCCTCTTAAAGAACGAATATAAATTTAGAGAAATTACCCCTGAAACTCCTAACACTGGGATTTGTGGCTGGCCAATTCCAGCATCACTTCCTCCAGGAGATGATTACCAAATAAGTATTCGCCAAGTAAGGCATAATGAGTTTTTAGACAATGTAGTTCAGAATCCAATTGGTAGATTAGTTTATTATCCTGATGCTAATGTATGTGCGATCAGCTGCACTTTCGAGATTAGATAGGGTTCTTTTATAAGTTTCAGCAAAACAGTTTCTTAAATACTTAGTTTCAGTCCACTTTAAAAGATGAAAATTGGTATGTCAGAGAGGCTGCAGTAATAGCTCTGATAAAAAATACACAGGCAGTAGAACCCCTTATCAAGGCTTTAGATGATGTAATAAGTGATATCCGAAGTAGAGCAGCTTCAGCTCTTGTGAATAGAGGCGATACAAAAGCTTTAGAACCACTAATAAAGGCCTTAAAGGATAGAGATAGATATGTCCGAGATAAAGCATCAGAGGCTTTAGAAAAGATTAAAGCGAAGAAAAGCTGAAAATGATAAGCGACCAACAGCGATTATATTGTATGCCGGTGAGCTTCCCCAGAGTCCTCCCGGAAGTACTTAATCCCAATATCGATACCAAAATAAAGCTACAGCTTGTACCCCTTCCACTAAAATAGGTATATAGCACTCAAAGTGGCTCTACTACTATGATATAAGTAAGTAATATTTTCCAAAATCCGTTGCTTTTTACAGCGAACTTTTATTTTTATATCATTTAAATTAAAGTCTTATCTCTTCCAAAATCCGTTACATGCTCTGGAGACAAAATTCGTTACTTTTTATAGTTTCACTCTTGCACTAGTAGGACTTGAATTTATAATAAATTTTCTAATCAAATCAGGCATAAATACACAATCTATATTACCCTGGCCAACATAGATGTAGAAAATGGTATGAAGTCATTTAAAGTGTTTTTATAAATTGCTTTTTAGTGTTAAAATTTTATTGAAAATATTAAAAGATAAGACTTAAATAATATGGACCAAGCAGCGGTTTTAATGGAGTTAAAAGTAAACTTGGGTTTACCATGGGAAAAGCTGGCCCAAAGACTAAGCTTAACAAAACAAAGAGTCTTAGACCTTGTTGGCCTTCTGGATCTTCCGGATGAAATCAAGGAAGATATCAGGAAAAAGAAATTAACTGAAAGACACGACCGGGCTCTGCGACAACTGCTGGATAAAGCAGAGGTTTTAAGAGAAGTTTTTAACTTTATAAAAGATAAAAAACTCACCGGCGAGCAAACTCTAGAACTGGTTCAGAAGATAAAAGGTGAACCTGGGTTCACCATTGAAGAATCCTATAATGAATTAAAAAACCTAAATTCTAAGAAAGTCAAAACTAAAAAAGAGTTTCCTGAAATAATCGTTAATGAATGTGACAGAATACTAAAAGCCATTAATAAATTTAAGTCCGAAGCTATGGATAAAAGCCATAAGGAAATTTTGTTTAATAAGTTGTTAAAAGTTAAAAAATCAATAGATATTTTATTAAAAGGCAATAATTTTTATGATTGAATATGGCAAATATAGTAGTTATTCTAAAGAAGAATTAATAGAAGAGATAAAAAAACTCAAAAAGAGAAAAAAGTATGGAATAATCTGGGAAGATAAACCCGAGCAAGTAGCAGAATTATGCAAAGAAAAGCTTCCTATTCTTACAGAAGATAAAACAAAAGAGATTAAAACAAACACAGAAAAACCAGTAAATATCCTCATAGAAGGTGACAACTATCACGCTCTTTCTATATTAAATTATACCTATAAAGGCAAAGTTGATGTGATATATATTGACCCTCCGTTTAATACGGGAGCAAAAAATTGGAAATATGACAACAACTATGTAGATATCAATGACAGTTTTAGACATAGTAAATGGTTAAGCATGATGGAAAAAAGGTTAAAACTAACTAAACCTCTATTAAAGAGAGATGGGGTTCTTATTTGTGCTATTGATGATAACGAATGTGCGCATTTGGGAGTTTTATTAGAAGGATTATTCCAAGGATATGAAATACATTGTATTACAATAGTTCATAATCCAAGAGGTATACAAGGTAAAAATTTTTCCTATACTCATGAATATGCTTACTTTGTATTTCGAAAAGACCTTAAAATCATTAGTATTAGAAAAATTAAAGAGGAAGATATTGAATGGAGAAATTTAAGAGATAATGGAGGTCAATCACTTAGGACTAATGCAAAAAATTGTTTCTATGGAATTATAGTTGATGGAGGCAAAATAGTAGATTTTACCGATGTATTGAATAATGATGAACATCCGGAGAAACAAACGATTATAAAAGATGGAAAATTTTATGTTTATCCTATAGATAGGTCGGGTGTTGAACGAAAGTGGAGATATGCAAGGCAAAGCATAGAAGAAGTGAAACATCTATTGCGAATAAAAGAGACAAAAAATAGATATGAAATTGAAATTGGTAAAGACTTTGGGACAGTTAGAACAGTATGGCAAGATAGTAGATATGATGCAAATGAATATGGAACAAAATTAGTAAACAGACTGGTGCCGGGATGCAATTTTGATTTTCCAAAATCAATTTTTAATACTTATGACTGCATTGCACCTATTTTATATTCAAGAAAAAATGCAGTAGTTCTTGACTATTTTGCAGGTTCTGGAACAACAGGGCATGCAGTAATGATGCTAAATAAAGAAGATAATGGAAATAGACAGTTTATACTATGCACAAACAATGAAAATGGCATTGCAAGAGATGTTTGCTATCCAAGAATTAAAAAAGTAATTGATGGTCATAAAGATTACCCCACTATAACAGGTATTCCTGCTAATCTTCTTTATTTTGAAACTGATTTTGTTGATGCGGAGCCAACTGATAAAAATAAAATAAAACTTACAAAACAAGCCACAGAAATGATTTGCATAAAAGAAAGAACTTTTGAGAAGGTTTTGGAGAAGAAAGTTTTTAAAATTTTCAAAAACACCAACCACTATACTGGCATAATTTTTGATCAGATGGCAATTCCTGCTTTCAAAAAAATAATTAAAGGCATTAAGGGGAAATTCAGTGTTTATGTTTTTTCTTTGGGCGATGAAACCTTTGATGATGAATTTAGCGATGTAAAGCAAAGAGTCCAAATGTCTCCCATACCAGAAGCAATTTTAAGGGTGTATAGGAGAATTTTTAGGTAAAGATATGACGAATAACAAGAATAATAAAATCTTATATCCAAGAGGTTCTGAATGGCGAAAATGGGATTTGCATATTCACAGTCCATTATCTGGGTTGAATAATCAATACCCCAAAAATTCTGATGGTTCGCCAGACTGGAATTGTTTTATTGAAGAGCTTAAAAAAATTAAAGATGTTTCAGTTATTGGAATTACAGATTATTTCTTTATTGATGGCTACAAGAAAGTTTTGGAGTTTAAAAACCAAGGAAAATTAAAAAATTTTGACTTAATACTTCCGAATGTAGAATTAAGACTAGACACTTTTGTAGTAAAAGAAAAAAGTAAAGATATAAACTTTCATGTGATTTTTAGTAATGAGTTAAGAATCGATGATATTGAAAAAGAGTTTATCGGAGCTCTTGATATTCAAGTTAGTGGATCTGTAGGTGGGTTAAATGGAGTTAGAAAATTGAACAAGCGAACAATTTGTGAAGTGGGTAAGTTCATAAAAGAACATAATCCGATTTTTAAAAGCGATTCAGAGGAGGGAGCGGCGTTTAAAAATCTTACAGTTTCACTAAAGCAAGTCCAAGACTTGTTGAGAAAAGATTTATTTAAGGGAAAATTCTTATTTGTACTTTCAGGTCATGAATGGGCTGATATAGATTGGAGGCAAGCATATTTAACAAAGAAAAACTTTTTGCAAACCGCACATATCTTAGGGACAGGTTCTTTAGATACTATAAATTGGGCATTAGGAAAGAAGGATTTATCGAGAGAAAGTTTTATAAAAGAGTTTGGAGCATTAAAACCCTGTATATTTGGGTCTGATGCTCATTGTTTAGATAAAATCTGCAAACCGGAAGATGATAAATTTTGTTGGATTAAAGCAGATCCGACCTTTGAAGGATTGAAACAAATAATTTATGAGCCAGAAGAAAGAGTATATATTGGAAAGTTGCCGCCAAAGGGTAAGAACGATGCTAAAGTTATTGATAAAATTAAAATTAGAGATTCAAATAATTGGTTTGAAGATGAGCCAATTCTTTTAAATGATAATTTAGTTTCAATAATTGGTGAAAAAGGCGCTGGAAAGACGGCATTAGCTGATTTTATAGCTTTGGCTTGCGGTGATTTTGATATTAAAGGGGAGGATCCCGGCTCTTTTATCTTTAAAGCACTAAAATCTTCAAAACAAATAGAAGAAACAATCGAAAATTGTGCGATAACTGTTTATTGGCGAGACGGAAGTTCAGATTCGATAACTATAACAGAGGATCTTAAAGATTACAAAGATTTAAAAAAAGGAAGATATCTTTCTCAAAGTTTTATTGAAAGAAAATGTGGACCCGAACAGGCAGGAGAGTTGCAGAAGGAAGTCGAAAATATAATTTTCCAATATATCCCAGCCCAAGATAGAATGGGGCAAACTACCTTTATTGATTTAAAGAAGAAAAAAACAGAGAGCATACAGTTGAAAAAATCAAAATGTAAACAAGATATTGCTAATCTAAATAGTGAAATTTTCAACATAGAGGAAGAGATTAATAGTTTGGATGCCAAAGAAGAAGAAAGAAGTAAACTTCAGACTGAAATAAAACAACTCAAAGAACAAAAGCCTAAGCCAATAACAGAAGGTGAGAAAAAGATTGAGGCAAAATTGAGTATTTTAAACAATAAAAAAAATCAATTAAATGAAGAAATAGCTGGCTATAAAAAACAACTTAGTACCATTGAAACTATAAGGACCAAAGTGGAAACCTTGAAAGCATATGTAGATAAACAGCTCGTGGAGATTAAAAATGATCTTGAGTCTGTCAACTTAAGTAATATCAAGGAGAAATTGAAATTTTCGGTCTCTACTGATTTTAATGACGAACTTGATAATAAAAAAAGAGAAATTGAAAACAAAATCCAAGGACTTCAAGGAGCTGAAGAATTAGAAGAAGATATTAGTGAAGGTAAAACTAAAGAGTCAATAGAGACAGATTTAAGTATATTAACAAATGATTATATTTCAAAACTTTCTTTAAGTAAGACTAATGTCTTAATATCTATGCTTGAGTCAAAATCAAGTTTAGCAGAGGACAAAAGGAAGACTATCAGATCATTTGAAGAAAATATTGATAAGAATCAGAAGAGAGTTAATGATTTGGAAAAGATCATAAAAGAAATAGGAGAAGTAAAGAAACCTTTACTACCAGAAAAAATTAAGCAGAGAGATGAGGCATACAAGAATTATTTCATTTTGCTCCAAGAGGAAAAGAAAATCCTTGAAGAACTATATATTCCACTGAGAGAGAAGTTGGATAAAGAAAATCTGGGAGAAAAAAATCAAATAGAATTTTTTGCTCGGATAGAATTAGACGTAAAGAATTTTTTTAATAAGGCAGATAGTATAATTGATTTTAATAGAACTGGTAGATATCATCGCAATGGAGATCTTTTATTTAAGGAGATTAAAACAATTTCTGAAAAAATTGAGCTTGCTGAGACTTCAGATATTTACTCTCTCATAGCTCATCTTTATAAAACATTTGAAGAAGATGAAGGCCAACCTATTGATATCGAAGGACAACTATTAAGATTAAGGGGTAAGAAAAAGATTGATTTTTACAATTGGATTTTTGACGTTTCTGATTTTAGCGTAACATATAGTATAAAGTTTCAAAGAACAAATATAGAGCTGCTCTCGCCGGGCAAAAAGGGAATTGTACTATTACTTATGTATCTTGTTTTAGATACAGAAAGTAGCACCCCTCTTATTATTGATCAACCAGAAGAAAATCTTGATAACAAATCTGTTTATCCTTATCTTATAAATTATTTTAAAATAGCAAAAAAAAGAAGGCAGATTATTGTTATAACTCATAATCCTAACTTAGTGTTAAATACAGATGCAGAACAAATAATCGTTGCAAATTTTGAAGCGATACCAATTAATCAAAAAGCAAGAATTAAGTACATAAGCGGAGCGATAGAAAACTCTTTTGTTAGTGAAAAGGCTAAAATTCCCATTGAAATGCAAGGTATAAAGCAACATAGTATTGATATTTTAGAAGGAGGACCTGAAGCATTTGGCAAGCGTGAAGATAGATATGAGATTGAAAGGTTCAAAAAATAATAACTATGCAACTAAAAATATACCAAGAAAACGCAATAGATGATTTATTAACCATAACCAAAAAGCTTTTGGGATACTCCGGCAGTAAAAAACTAGTTTTTAAATCACCAACTGGTTCGGGGAAAACAATAATGATGGCGGAGTTTTTAAAACAGTTAGTTGATGATAGAGAAGTTAGGCTTCCGCTTGGCTTCATCTGGACTGCCCCACGTCCAGTTTTAACCAATCAAAGCAAAGAAAAATTGGAAAATTATTTTGAAAAGAGCAGAGCTTTAAAATGTTTATTTTTTGAAGATTTAGATGATAGAAAAATAGGAGATAATGAAATTTTATTTTTTAATTGGGAAAAGGTTAGAAGAGAAGATCTCATTTATATCCGAGATAATGAGCAAGATAATAATTTTCCAATTGTGGTAAAAAGAACTAAAGAAGAAGAGCGAGAGATTATATTAATAATAGATGAAAGTCATTATCAGGCCCAGTCTAATGCTACTCAAAAATGGATAAAGGATGTCGGACCCAAATTAGTTATCGAAGTTTCAGCAACTCCACAAGCAGTCGAACAACCAGATGAAACTGTAAATGTTCATATGGAAGATGTTAAAAAAGAAGGGATGATTAAAAAAGCTGTTATCTTAAACGATGATTTTGATAATTTCATAATGGAAGAGAAAATACAGACGCAGAAATTAAGTGGTGGAAGCGAAGAGTTAGTTATAGATGCAGCAATAGAAAAAAGGCAGAAGTTGATAAAAGTGTACCAAAAAGAAAAAATAAATGTTAATCCTTTGGTTTTAATACAATTGCCTGATAGAAAATCAAGTTTAGAAGACCGCATACGAGAAAGAGTAGAAAGCATTTTAAAGAATAAATATAAAATTTCAACTGAAAAGGATAACAATAAACTAGCAATTTGGCTCTCTGGTGAACATATCAACAAAGAAAATGTTGAGAAACAAGACAGCGAAGTTGAGGTTTTGCTTTTCAAGCAGGCGATTGCTTTGGGATGGGATTGTCCCAGAGCGCAGATACTTATTTTGTTTAGAGAATGGCACAGTCCAATTTTTTCTATCCAGACAGTTGGCAGAATCATGAGAATGCCTGAACCAGATAAAGGCCATTATAAAGGGGAGATTTTAAATTATGGCTATGTTTATACCAATTTGGATCATGTCGAAATTAATGAAGACATTGCCAGAGATTATATCCCTATTTATATAAGCAAAAGAAGGGAAGATTATAAACCAATAAATTTACTTTCTTGCTATCCAAAAAGGCATCGAGAAAAGACAAGATTGTCCACGCTCTTTATTGAAATATTTTTAGAACAAGCCAAAGAATACGATTTGAAAAAGAATATTGATATTAATGCGAGAAAAATTGACCTAAAAATAATCTCTGATTATAAAGCCGAAGATATTGATGCTTTGGCGGGTACGAGAATTGTTGGGAATAGAGCAATAAAAATAGGTGGTTTTGATTTGCAAAAACTATTTGACTTTTTCGTCAGGCAAAATTTAACCCCTTTCTATCCTGAAGATAGGTCTGTTGGTAGAGTAAAAGAGGCAATCTATAAGTTTTTTAGAAATGAATTAAAGATGCAATATACTGATAAGTGGGAAGAAATTGTGCAAAGTATTTTAAGCGACAAAAACTCTCGGCATTTTGCTAATGTTTTAGATAAAGCGAAAGAAAAATACCAAACCGAAGTCACCCAACGAGAAAGCGAAATGATTAATATTGAAAATTGGAATGTCCCAGAAACTCTATCTTTTGGTAGTGAATACGTAAAAGAAAATGTTAAAAAATCAATTATACAGCCATTTCTCAGTGACGAAAAATGGAAAACAGAAATGGCTTTTATTGAATTTTTAGAAAAGTCAGAAACAGTTAAGTGGTGGTTTAAAAACGGGGACAGAGACGCAATATTTTTCGCTGTTCCTTATGACAATGGAGAAAAGAGACCTTTTTATGTTGATTTCATTGTTAGGTTGAAAGATGGGAGAATTAGCTTATTTGATGCTAAGGCTGGATTAACAAAACAAATTGCTGGTCAAAAAATTGACGGATTGTATAAATATATTAAAAGTGAAAACAAAAAAGGTAAAAAACTTTTTGGCGGTATAGTTACAAACACTGATAGCCGCAATTACCGTGGGCGGTGGGTTTATTTCAACAAAACAAGTGTAGATTTAAGAGATAATAATTTTGATGATTGGGTTGATTTGGTGCTTTAATTTAGTAGTATCAGAGACATCGACTGTTGTGAACTAAATGTATAATTATATAAAAAGACTGTTCTAAACCTACGAGTATTTGTTACTGTCCTTGTTTTCTTAAAAACATACTTTTAAATTCCTATGGAATTTGAGAGCAGGGGGGAAGACTCCGGTGTTGTTTTTCTTAATAGCCACCCAACATGAAGCACTGAACCAAGTTTAAATTATATTAAAATTACCATCAGTATTTACAAAGTCGCAGAAAAAAGATTGACTTTTTTCCATTAATGAATTACAAAAAACATATGGAAAATAAACGAAAACATCTTGAGTTTATTCAAGGAATCATCAATCGAATGGCGGGCAATTTATTTTTCTTGAGAGGTTGGACAATTACATTAATTGCCGCATTGCTCGCATTATTTGTAAAAGGTACTAATTCCAATTACATTATTTATTTTCTTCTAGTCCTTATCCTTGTTTTTTGGATTTTGGACGGTTATTTTCTTTCGCAAGAGAGACTATTCAGAGCTTTATATAATCATGTAAGAAAACTGGACGAAAAAGAAATTGATTTTTCAATGAATACAAGTGAACATAAAAAAGACAAGAAAAATACCTGGGTGTGCGCAATATTTTCGTCTACGCTTTTAGTTTTCTATTTACCTTTGGTCGGCGTTGCGTTATTAATTGCGTACTTAATAAATTAAATTCAAAATTATGGCTAAAAAAGTATTTGTTAGTTTCGACTTTAATAATGATAGTGGTATCAAAAATTTTGTAATGGGGCAGGCAAAATTACCAACATCTCCTTTTTGGGGTGCGGATTGGTCAATGAAAGAAGCGGCACCTCAGCACAAATGGGAAGATGAAGCAGAAAGAAGAATAAAACAGTGCGACATCGTTCTTGTTATGGTTGGGAGGCAAACTTATAAAGCAGACGGGGTATTAAAAGAAGTAGAATTTGCACGAGAATACGATAAGCCGATTGCGCAGATTATTGCTTATCATGATCTTATAAACCCGACTCCGGTCGCTAATGCAGGACGACTTTATAGATGGAGCTGGGAAAACTTAAAAACCCTTCTTAATTAACTATGACGACAAAAAGACAAGTTTTTTATAGTTTTCATTACAAACCAGATTGTTGGCGTGCATCAACAGTTCGCAGCATAGGTGCTATTGAGGGGAACAAACCAGCAACCGATAATGACTGGGAGGCAATCACAAGTAGTGGTGATGAAGCAATTAAAAAATGGATAAAAGATCAAATGCAATATCGTTCATGTACGGTTGTTCTTGTTGGGAATAAAACCGCCGATAGGAAATGGATAAATTATGAAATAGTTAAGTCGTGGGATTCTGGTATGGGTGTTGTTGGTATATACATCCACGGCCTAAAAAACAGCCAAGGATATATTTCTGAAAAAGGGAATAACCCGTTTGACTACATAACTCACGGAGGAACCAAGGAAAAACTATCTACGATTGTGAAGTGTTATAATCCGGCAGGAGCTAACAGTAAAGAAAGATATGATTGGATTTCACAACATCTAGCCAATGCGGTTGAGGAAGCAATAAAGATTAGAAACAACAACTAAGCCCACCTGGTTATTATCAGCAACGACTAGTTTTCATTCAAACAAAAAGGGCTAATTTAATTTAGTCCTTATAAAACTTTTTTTATTTTTTTTAATATTTGTCTAATAATTTTTTAAATCTCCTCTTGACATCTTCATATAACTTCAAATTTACTGTAATAAACTTAATTTTAATGGGGTATTTACTTAAAAGGCTAATCTTTGTACTGACTCAGGTTGTGCCAAAGGCGGTA
Organism: Actinomycetota bacterium; assembly: GCA_016870675.1. Taxonomy (GTDB): domain Bacteria; phylum Actinomycetota; class Humimicrobiia; order Humimicrobiales; family Humimicrobiaceae; genus Hydromicrobium. The sequence continues at coordinate 17,063 of VGAU01000004.1, forward strand.
ATTACAAAATTTGCTGTTCTAATAGCAGAGGTAATTGTCCTCATAGTTGTTCGGGCACTAATTATACTGGTACTTACGGTTCCGGTTGTTATTCGCCTGGCCATAGTGTAATAAGCTATCCCCAGAGTCCCCCTGGAGGTGCTAAACCCCTATACCGATACCAAAATCAAGCAACAGCTTGTATCCCTTTACTAAAATAGGTACATAGAACTAAAAGTGGCTCTGCTCCTATAATTTAGTCAAGTAGTATTTTCCAAAATCAGTTACTTTTTACAGTGATTTTTTATCTTCAGGTTTATCAAAATAAAGTTTTATTTCTTCCAGTATCCGTTACCTGGTCTGGAGACAGAATTCGTTACTTTTTTATAGTTTTACTCTTGAACTAGTGGGGCTAAATTCATAATAAATTTTCTCATAAAACCGGGCACAAATAAAATTTGCCAAAGGAATTGAGGTTCTAAAAGAAAGACCCAGAGCATACCGAAGAAGAAAAAGAAATTGTTCGAATCTATATTTATCAGGATATTTGTAGATATGATAACAAGGGTGTTGAAAAGGTCACTATATTTAATGGTAATTTTGCACCTTCTGCTGAGGGTAGTATAAATACCATTACAAAATTTGATTATAGCGGCAACGAAGAAAGCATTTTACATATTTATCTCTATGCTCAGAATGGAGAAAGTGCTCATGTCTATTTTAACAACCCCATAAATGGTTTCAGGTCGATTAACTTAATGTCAGAAGGAAGTAATTCTGATGCGAATATATGGCTGGTGGATACAATTATGGTAAATTCGAATTTTAACCCTGAGCGGAATAGGGGTTCAGTCCTGCTTATAGTTGCTATATTACTACCTGTATTTATTTTACTATTGGGGTTTGTTGTAGATATAGGCAGAGCATTTCTATATAAAGAAGAAATAAATAAAGCTTGCATGGTTGCAGCAGAAGAAGCTTCCAAATGTATTGATATTGAAGCGGCGCAAGATCTTGGTGTTAATAGACTGGCGGATAATTACCCGGATATAATCTATGAATTTTTTTATAAGAATTACAAAGAGACTGCTGACTGCAGTATTGGCAGTCTACAATATAATGTAATAGAAAGTATAGATAACCCCAAATATATAGAGGTATATTGCGAAGCGGATGTCAGGTGCTTCTTTCTAAAAATAATTTCTATTAATAGTATAACAATTCACACCAAAGCCAACGGCAGGCTAAGAAGAATAAAATAGAAATCTAGATATTAATAATATTTTTCAATTTTGCTTGACATTATATCATATATGATATATATAATGAAATGGGGGATAGAATTATATAAAACAGGAAGTGGAAAATACCCTGTTTTAGATTTTATACAATCTCTACCTCCTAAACAGAGAGCTAAAATTGAAAAGGAAATTGATTTATTGGAATTGCACGGGATATATTTGCCTTATCCTTATACACGAAAAATTAGAGGAGATAGGTATAAAGATTTATAGGAGTTAAGAATTAGATTTTGCGCAAGTCAATTTAGAATAATTTATTTTTTATATATGAAAGATATATTTGTCTTGGTTCATGCTTTTTTAAAAAAGAAACAAAAGATTCCTAAAAATGAATTAGAGATAGCAAGAGGGCGAATGATCGATTATTTAGATAGATGCAAAGGAGTAAAATAGTTATGGAATGGAAAAAAGCTAAAAAGATAATAAATAAAGACCCGGAAGTTTTAGAAGAATTAAAAAATCTTGAGCTGGAGTACCAGATTAAAAGTCAGATAATTACTTTAAGGAAAGAAAAAAAGTTGACCCAAAAAGAGCTGGCAGAATTAATTGGGGATAAACAGTCAAATATTTCCAGGCTTGAAAGCGGGAATTATAATCCTACTTTAGCTAAATTGAAAAAAATAGCTGATTGTCTGAATCAGAGATTAGATATAAGATTTGTTGATAAAGTACGCTAGTTGGTTAAATAAATGTTGCTAAGTTGAGATTTTTTAAATGACATAAAATGTTTTAATACCTATTGACTTTTTTAGTATTATTTCTAATAATAAAAATGTAGATTTATATAAATATATAATTATTATAGTAGATAATTGGAAGAATCTGAGGACGGAACAGATATCCGTCACCCCGTGTTTTATACG
>VGAU01000005.1 GCA_016870675.1 Actinomycetota bacterium
AAGTGTTCCTCTCCAGTTTTACAAATCCGTCTTTTCCAATAGATGCCAGTTTAAAACCGGAAGCTTTAACATAAAGGTACTTATTATCCTTATAAGATGTATTGCCGCCACCGGCCAGTAAAAAGCTGGGGTCTTTTCCATAAAAACGGGAAATTCTAACCAGTTCTTTTATACTCATATGATTCTATTCCTTACAAACACTAATATGCAGCTGTCTTTACTATGCCATCTTTTATTCTCTCAAGGGATGGCACATAATAGTTTTCCATCACAGGTGAGAAAGGCACAGGAGTATCAAGAGCTGCAATTCGTTTAATTGGGGCAATTAAATGATCCGGAATTGATTCAGCAATTCTAGCAGCCACTTCAGCTCCCCATCCGCCTCGTTTGGTACATTCCTCTACAATAACAACCTTCCCGGTTTTTTTAACTGAATTAAATATACCTTCAGTATCTAGAGGAACAAGGGATCGGAGATCAATTACCTCGCATGAAACTCCTTCGGATTCCAACTGTTCTGCAACAGAAAGGGATCTGTGAAGCATGAGTAGAGTTGAAAGTATTGTGACATCATTTCCTTTGCGTAAAACTTCAGCCTTGCCGATAGGAACAATATAATCTTCCTTTGGTATATATCTTGATGCATCAATCGTACCCTTCTCAGCACGTGCTCCTTTGGAACCATATAATAGTTTGTGCTCAAAAATCATTACAGGGTTCCCGTCACGGATGGCAGCTTTCAGCAGCCCTTTTGCGTCATATGCATTTGAAGGACATACAATTTTTATTCCCGGAACGTTTATAAACCATGATTCCATTGAATGTGCATGCTGTGGGCCACGGTTGGAGGCTCCAACCGGCACTCTTATTACTACGGGTACCTTTATTTTTCCACCGGATATATATCTCATCATTGATATCTGGTTTACTATCTGGTCCATAGCACAAAATAGAAAATCACCATATTGGACATCAGCAATAGGCTTCATGCCCATTATAGCACTTCCAAGTGCGGCACCGAATATTGATATCTCTGAAATGGGTGTATTAATTATACGTTCAGGAAAAAGCTTTTCAAGTCCTAATGTTACGGTAAAAGCTCCTCCCCATCCGCCTGGTATACCTATATCTTCTCCTATGCAAAATACTTTTTCGTCTCTCTCCATTTCTTCAGTTATTCCTTCGCGTAAAGCTTCTGCAATAGTTAAAACTCTATTCCCATCTTTTTTTGCCATATTTTACTCCTTATCAACAATTCTATAAACTCTTACAAATTTTTGCCAATCACTTGCTGTCAGGCAAAAATATCTTCCAATGCATCCTCAGGTCTTGGGTCCGGCGATGCTTGAGCATACTCAACAGCTTCCTCAACTTCAGCGTCAACTTCTTTGGAAATTCTCTCAAGATCCTCTTCACTGCAAAAACCAGCTTTCAGCAGTATATCTTTAAACATTGCAATTGGGTCCCTAGCCATCCAGTAGTCCAACTCCTCTTTTCTCATATAAGCTTTCGAATCCCTTCTGGAATGCCCACATCTTCTAAATGTTTTCAGTTCGAGTATGGATGGTCCTCCTCCGTTTCTTGCCTTTTTAATCACTTTTTCAGCAGTCTCGTATACTGCCAGAACATCATTACCATCAGCCACTACACCATCAATGCCATAAGCACAAGCTCTATCAGCGATATTTTTAAGTTTACACACAATTGAAACATGCGTCGATGCTCCATATAAATTGTTTTCACATACGAACACAGCAGGAATGTCATAAATTGCAGCCAGGTTTATTGCCTCGTGAAAGGCGCCCTCATTGCTTGCTCCATCCCCAAAGAATGAAACAGCTACATTTTTCTTACTTCTCAATTTAAAAGCAAGCCCCATGCCTGTAACTATCGGCAAATTACCTCCAACAATCGCTATTGAAGGCAGCATGCCTTTATCCATATTTCCAAGGTGCATTGAACCACCTTTGCCTTTACAGCATCCCGTAGTTTTACCAAAAAGCTCAGCCATTATTTCCTTGCAGGTCAAACCTTTTGCAATAGCATGACCATGTGGCCTGTGCGTGGAGGCAATCACATCTCCATCCGCTAGAGCTGAACAGACTCCTACTGCACAAGCTTCCTGTCCGTCATACTGATGTATTGTTCCCGGCATAATGCCTTCAAGAAAAAGGTACCTTACTCTTTCCTCAAACCTTCTGATTTTAAGCATTCTCTTATACATCTCAAGCGCTTTCTGTGCTCCAATCTTTTTAAGAATTTTAGACATATTCAAACCCCCAAATAAAATCTTTTTTAAACCTTCTCGAGATTCTCCTTCAATTCCTTCAAAAACGCAGCAGCGTATGCCCCATTAACTATCCTGTGATCCACTGATAAGGTTAATGTCATCATCGGGCGCACAAAAACGCCACCATCTTTTGCCATCACTCTATCCTGTATGGCTCCAACCGCTAGTATCGCAGCTTCCGGTGGATTTATTACAGCTGTAAATGAACTTAGACCATAGGAACCAAGATTAGATACTGTAAACACTCCTCCTGATATGTCTTTCTGCTTAAGTTCGCCAGTTTCAACCTTTTTTATAAGCTGCGTCATATCCTGCTCTATTCTTGCAAGTTCATTTCTACTGTCAGTAATTCCTTTAACCACCGGAACTAAAAGGTCGTCGCCTTTCGCTACAGCAAATCCGATACTGATTTCTTTAGCCATTATGCGCCCCTTTTCATCATATCTGGCTGCAAGATAAGGAAATGCTTTCAGGCATTTTGCAACACTGTAGACAATCATTGCATTATAGGAGTATTTTTTACCTGATGATACATAGAGCTCTTTCATAGCACCTGCATCTACATCAATTGCCAAATAAACGTGTGGAATTGTTGTCTTGCTTCTGGTCATTGCCTTTGCAATAGCAGTACCAACCCGGCTGAATGGAATAATTTCAGGTAAATCTTGACGGGCATCCTCAACAAGCTTACCTTTATCTGCTTCAGTATGAGTGGAAACATCTGCATTCATTATATCTTCTTTTAAAATAAGACCGTTGGGACCGCTTCCCTTTATCTTAGTAATATCAATTCCACGCTTTTCAGCCAGTTTCTTAATCATAAGAGAAACCTTTGCTTTAGATATCTTTCGTGTGGCTTCCACAGGCTTTCTAACCTTATCCTCAGTTTTCACTGGTTCAATTGGGAAAATACCTTCAAATTTATCAGTTTTATCCCCTATATAAGCGACAATGCTCCCCGTAGTTACTGATTCTCCAGGACCTGCCACTATTTTTTTCAAATACCCCGCCAGATATGATTCAACCTCCATTGTTGCCTTATCGGTTTCCACTTCAAATAAGGGCTCGCCACGCTCTACACTGTCTCCCTCGTTCTTAAGCCATTTAACTATCTTCATTTCATCAACTGTGGTACCAAGATTAGGCATTTTTATTTCTTTAATCATAATAAAGTTAACCCCCTGTCAACTTCAACAAAAAACATTGAAGTTTCTAACATTTTTATCACTTTTTATTTAGTCGAATTTCATAGGTTTTGGGCGGAGCTCTTCAGATGCTCTTAGCCAGTGCGAATCTGGTCTTTTGGGCATGCCCCATTTTTCCAGAGCACGCTTCAGTTCATAATTCTCAGGCTGCTTGGCAAATTCAATGAACTGTTGATCGTTTTCAGTTTCCATTGAACCTTTTATGGCTTGCTGCCAGGCTTTTGCTCCTGCGGTATATCCATCTGGATGTCCGAGCATTCCACCTCCAGCAGGTATTACAATATCAGGTCCATATTCACCCACAATAACAGGAGCTGTTCCCGGGTGAACCCCTGCACATGGCATAGGAGCTGTAGTCTTAATATGACCTAACGGAGCAAGTTTGACCTGTGCAGTACGGAGTCCTTCTTCATGCGATACCATCGGTACGGACGAGTAGATTGTTGGAGTAAGCATCAAATCAGCTCCACATAGACGGCATAATTTTGCGAATACAGGCCATGCGATATGGTGCATGCCTGCTATCATATGGGAACCATGCATCATAACGGGCACATTAATTTCAGGATCCTCGGTTATTTCCTTAAATGATGACAAGCCCTGTGAATATGTAATCAGTATACCGTTTCCACCCAGTTCAACCAGCTTACGAGCCCTATCATGCACCTTATAAGCTTCATCTGTTATTGAACAGAGATAGATTGGCATTTTGCCGGTTTTTTTCTTTGCCTTGTATAGCGCTTCCATAACATATTTAACCCTATCAGTATACTTACAATTATAAGTATCGGATGTCATTTCATCATCCTTAATCATATCAACACCGCCCATAGCAGTCTCATAGCACTGATCGGCAGTCTGTTTGGGAGTCATGCCCATTTTGGGTTTTATTATATGCAGCGACAGAGGTCTGCGCTCCTTAACCCCTATAAGTCCCCTGAGTCCGTCTATACCGAATTTTGGTCCTTTGAATTTTGCAAGAAGATCATCTGGAATTGATATATCCATAAGCTTTAGATATTGTGAATAGGCAAAAGCATTACCGGCAATAGAAAGCAGCATCATTGGAAGATTTTCAATCCATGCGTCTATGCTAATGGCAAATTGAATAACAGCCTCGGCAGTATATTTATCTTCATTTGGTATCTGGTAATATCCGACCAGTTTACAGGACAAAGTACTGCGTATTTCAAGGGTATCTTCCTTAACCTTCTCCCATGTTCCTGTTGAAGATTCAAGAGCAATCGACTGGATCAGCGAAAGATGATCCATAAACTCTATACCTTCTTTTCTGTCCTTTAAGTAGTAGGTTGCAATAATGTTTCTCTTGCGATCTACTCCATCAATGGTATTGTTGAAAATCTCAGGTTGATAATAAGTTCTCATAATATTTTAACCCCTTCCCTCTTTATTTTTTCTTCAAAAGTAGTTTTGCTTTTATATCCTTGAGATAAAAACCTATCCGGGCACTGGCCCCATAATGCAATGGTTGTTCCAAATTCTATTTTTTCTCTTACTTTTATATTGGTATCTCCTTTTTTTAAAGAATTTATTTTTTCCCAACCACTTTTAAAAACTCTTTGGCTGCTCCTGATGCATCAGGAGCATATATCTCTATACTGTACATATCGGCAAAGTGTCGTGTAACCGGTGCTCCTCCTACGGCAAGAACTACTTTCTTTCTTAGATCTGCATCTTCTATTGCCTTTATATGATCCGGTATATTGGCTAGAGTTGTGGTAAGAAGTCCTGAGAATGCTACTATGTCAGGGCTATGTTCTTTTATGGCTTTTACAAAGGTGCCGTAGTCTACATCAATACCTAAATCTATTACTTTAAAGCCCTGGCATTCTGCCATGGTAATAACAAGGTTTTTGCCTATATCATGAAGATCTCCCTTTACAGTTCCTATTACAATGGTGCCTTTTTCTGCAACATACTCACTTCCTTTCAGAAGTGGCTTTATGTAATTCATAGCTTCTTTCATTGCCTTGGCGGAAAGTAACATATCAGGCATATATAGTTCACCTGTTCCAAATTTATCTCCGACTTCTATCATGGCTTTAGATAAAGCTTTATTTATAATTGATTCCAGTGGTATTTTTTCACCCACTGCTTTTTTAACAAGATCCATTATTTCCTTGTAGTTTCCTTTTACAGTTGCATCATGGATATCTTGAATTGTTGACATTGCCTAACTCCTTCTAAAACTCTTTTTGATAATTAATCATTTAGTTCATCTAATTATTAAAATTTGTCAATTAAAATTTAATGTTAAAATTTAATGTTTTTTATTCAATATCTTTATATTCAATATCTAAGATTTTCATAAATTATCAATAAACTCCATATTTATGTATAGCGTTTATATATGCAATTACATTTTCATGAGGTATATAGTTAACAATTGAATGCGAGCAGGTTGCCACATATCCGTACCCAGGCTTCAGGACCTCCATATGCTCTTTTACATCACTATCAACTTCTTCCGGGGTACCTTTTGATAGCGGCCACTCAATATCCACATTTCCTGATAGACACAACCTTGAACCAAATCTTTTTTTATAATCTCTGTAGTTAATTCCATAAGGGTCCATTGGGTTTAAGCAATCAAGTCCCATTTCAATCAAATCCTCAACTATATCGTCAATCTTTCCATCTGAATGAAATATAATTGGAATATTTGCATTTACTGCAGGCTCGAATATTCTTGCCATTCTTGGTATCCAGATCTCCTTCATTATTTTGGGTGGCAGGAATAGCCCTGTTTTAAATGCTACATCATCAGCAGGCCAAACAACATCAACTCCAGCATCAATTATTGCCTTAGTCAACTTTACATAATGCTGGGTTTCAACTTCCATAATGTCTTCAACCAGCTGTCTGTCTTCGTATACCATCATCATAAAATCATTCATTCCAACCAGAAATTCATAAGGAGTTTGCATGATGCAGCCATAAAGACAAACCACACCTATTTTGGAATTTCTTTTTGCCAGAACTTCCTTGTACTCCTTGACATATTTTACTGCATCATTTATCTGTCTATCTGAATCAAGTATTAGTGCTTCAAAATCCTTTCTTGTTTTTACAGACCTGTCAGCCACCTGAACCAGCTTTCCGTTTTCACCCATTCTTTTAAATGGGGCCCAAATCCCTGCATCAAATACCATTGCATCCTGGCCGATTATGTTGCAGAGATCTATAAAATCATCCGGATACATAGGTCTTACCAGGTCTGGATCAACAACACCTTTGGCTGGGTCTCCACCAAAAGCAAGAGTATTTCCAGCAAACTTACCTAAAAATTTTTCAACATGCTGGTCTTCAATTAAAACTTCAAAATTTGGAACCCTGTCCACAGGCTGCCTTTTAAATGCAGCTTTCAACCTTGCAACATCAGGTTCACCTTTAAATGGGCCTATAGTTTTTGTGTTAATCATGATAACCCCCTCTATATGTTTGTAAAATACTGTTTCAGTATTAAAAACTTAAAATAAATTAAAACAAAATATCAGTAATTAAATTCATGTTTAGGAGCTGGATTTTGTACTATTTGTGGAGGAAAACTTCTCAATTATATTATTTAATTTTTTCCTATAATAAGTAAAGTTTTCATATGCACAGTCCTGTGATACAAAATGATCTACATGTGGAATATATCTACCCATCTTTAGCATTTCTTTTACAATATCGAGCTCTTTGTCTATTTTCTCTTTAGTAGAACCAGCAAACAGTACTCTTTTATCTATGCCACCCATTATCTGAAAATCTGAGAAAGTCTTCCTTATTCTAAGTAAGTCATTTCCAGCAGCTCTTTCAAAAGGATACATTCCCGTAACACCAGTCTCTACAATTAATGGTATTAAATCTTCTACATAACCATCACTATCTGTTAAAATAATGTCAACACCAACGTCTTTAGCAAAACTTACCATAGCTTTATACCTTGGAGTTAAAAACTCTCTAAAATGAGCAGGTGATATAAGTGAACCACCTTTTCCTGCCATATCCTCCCATATGAGTATGCAGTCTACTTTTACATCTTTTATAACTCTTGCGTAGTATGCCAGTAAAAAATTTAAAAATGTATCACAAATATCATGAATAAGTTTTGGGTCATCATATAGTTTCATCATATAGGTAGTAAGCCCCATTATCTGCCGTGGGAATCCTAAAAACCCTCCATTAGTGCCACCAAGCCTTATGGGAAAATCTCTATCTTTTAATCTTCTTGTAAGCTCTTCCCAATCTGGAGGAAGTCTTTTCTCAATGGTATCTTCTGAATAATACTGCTTGTACTGGTCCCAGCTCTCCCAATCCTTAACAGGATGGCTAAGTTCCAAAGGTAGTGAAGTCATATGAATGTCATTCTTACAGGTTACGCCATAAGAATCTTTATAGATTATATGAGTATCATTTTTTTCAATAATCTCCTTGGAAAACATAGGGCTATAATCTACAGGAAGTTTGGTAAGATATTGGTCAAGTCCAAATATAGGCTGGACATTCACGTCGCCAGCTTTTTCCATTTTTGAATAGATGTTTTTATTTGCCATTATGGCTTCACCATCTGGAATCTCATCTGGTATAGGAGCTCTCATTGAAAGGCCCTCAGAAAACCATCTTCTGATAGATCCAGCCCAGTATCCAAATTCAACCTTAGGAACTTCCACACTATCATAATCGCCATCTTTCATTCTCATTACCGACAAAAATTTTCCCCTTGAGTTCATTTTCTCCTTTTAAATAATATCCTCTTACTTATTCATTTACTAACAGTAGCTAACATAACTGCAAGGGTTCTAGATGACACTCCTGTTTCTTTAACTATCTCATTTTACTTACTTATTTAATTAACCTAATTTACAAAGCTAAGTCTAATCTAGGTGAAAAACTTCTTCTAACATTTCAATTTCAGGCCCGAGTATGGACTTACCTTCTTTAACAAAATACTTTTCCATGTATTCTTGCCATCGAGTATTAACATCAGTTTTGGCTAATTTTGCCATTGCCTCCTCGTAGTTATCAACTTCTAAATAAGAAAAAAGAGTTCCATCTTTTCTAAAGAATATGGAATAACTTTTAATGCCAACATCTTTAATAGCCTTTGCCATCTCTGGCCATATTTCGTCATGAGCTTTTTTATATTCATCTTTAAGCTCAGGTTTAATTTTGAAAACCGACCCATACCTTCCCATAGTTTATTCTCCTCGTAACCCAATTTCATTTAATAGGTAAAAAGTGTCTTTCACATTTTAAGATCATCCTTGAAAATTAAATCACACTAATAATAAATGTGACTTCCAAAAAAGAATCCTGGATCCAAAGTAACTTTAGTTTTAAAACAACCTACCCTCTACCAAATGAGATTATCTAACCCGATTGCAAAGAAGTTCTATACTCCTTTAAAACAATATATCTACTATTAAATCCATATTATCTGCAAAATGATAGCCTTTTAGATTTTCGTCTATTTCCTTTTCATGTCCCATTAGCTTATCAGAAAGCTCTTTATACTTCCAGATTACTTTAACTCCCAGAGCCAGGGACTTTGCTCTATCATCTCTTGGGACAATAATATCAATAGATGACCATCCTTCAAAATCTGTCTTATTTAGATAATAGAAAAATTCTAAAATTTCCCAAAAGTTTATAGTTCCAAATATCATATCTGGATCTGCATCTTTGTAGTTTTCATTTAGATGAATCTCGTAAAGTTTTTTGTGAGAATCAATAACAACAAGAGATTCTCCTATACTTTCCTGAGCCATAAAAGCATGGCCTACATCTATAACTCCACCTACATTAGGAAGCCCAACATCATTTAATAGCATCATCATCTTTCCGACGTTGCTAACATATTGCTTTTGTCTTGGATCCTTAGACTTATATTCAACAGCTATTTTGACATCAGGATCATATTCTCCTATTTCCCTAATACTCTCAACAAGATTCTCCCAGGCATCCTTATAATCAGCCTGAAATGGGTAATCAAATCCATCATGAGCAGGCCATAGTAGTACGCTATCAGCTCCAGCTGCTTTGGCAAAATCTATACCTTCTTTGAATAGCTTTACTGCTTCCTTTCTGATATTTGCTTCTGTAGTACTATAAGCACCGTGTTTCCACTTTCTATCCCCCCACCCTTCTACTGCAACATTAGATACTTTTAAATTATAATCAGAAAGTTTTTTTACCAGCTTATCAGGATCAGAAGGCAGAGGAGCATTAGGATAAAATGTAAATAGTCCAGTAAGTCCTTCAATCTTTGACATTATTTCCAGCTGTTTGTCCACACTCATTTCATCATAATAACCCCCAGGTACATATCTTTCGGCATATGTTCCCAGGCACCATAGGTGTGCATCCACATTTAATTTCATAATTTATCCTTCCTATCTAATTTTGTTTTTTGTTGTTTATTTTTTCAAGTCTTGTTACTAATCATATTTAGAAATTTAAAAACGTTTTCTGCTTTCCTTTATAAAAGAAATATAAAACATCTTATCAATAAAATTATTTTGATTTTTTTGTTTTATTTCATATTTTTTTATATTTTAAAAAGCTTATAAGTTCACAGCATTTTTAAATATCTACTATATGCCTCATCCCATCTATTTTTATCCTTTGGCTGGTAACTAGTAACTTTAGATGAAGCCAGTGATATCTTTCTTCCTTCTTCTAAAGTTTTTATCTCACCAGTGCCTTTTAGCTGCATAAGAAGGTTCCCTACAGAAGTAGTTTCGGTAGGACCAGCAACAACTGGAGATCCAGTTACATCTGCAGTCCACTGGCAAAGTAGTTTATTCTGGATTCCACCACCTACAAGATGAAGAAGTTCTATTTTATCACCAGTTAATTTTTCAAGTGCATCTAAATCATGCCTAAACTTCATTGCAAGACTTTCATATATACATCTTGAAATCTCACCTATACCTTCCGGGATGTTTTGCCCCCTGTTTTTACAATATTCTTGCAGTACTTTTGGCATATCCACTTGAGGCTTTGAAAATACAGGATCATCTACATCTATAAATGACTTAAATGCTTCAGCCGAAAAAGACATCTTGACTATTTCATCCCATGATATATCACTACCCTCATCTTTAATCCAACGCTCTCTGCACTGCTGTATTATCCATAGACCGGTTATATTTTTAACGAACAAATTTAATCCTTCAGCTCCACCTTCATTAGAAAAGCCTGCCTTCATAGTTTCATCATTTATTATAGGGCTTTTTGTTTCCTGCCCAATTATGCACCAGGTCCCCATACTTATAAATGCCCAATTCTTATTTTTATCTGCTACCGGTATACCAGCAACTGCTGAAGGTGTATCATGTGTTACAGGAGCTATAACTAGCATGGTTTCTATTTCTAATTCAGTACACACATCACCGGAAATACTGCCAATCTTTTCTCCAGGCATAATAATTTCTGGAAAAATATCCTTGGTAAGACCCAATTTATCAAATATTCTGTCTTCCCATTTTTTTTCTTTTTGATTATACATAATACTGTTAGTTAATCTTGTATACTCGTTATAGGTTTCGCCTGTTAAAAAATAGTTAAATATATCAGGTATAGTTAAAAATTTATCTCTGTTTACAAATTCTGTGGCATGCCGTAATTTTAATGAATATAAATGAAACAGGTCAAATATAGGATTAATCATTGCACCAGTTAACTTAAATAATTCTTCTCTGGAAATAATCTTATATAGTTTGTTAGCATCATTACTTCTCTTTTCATCTCGGTAGTGAACAGGATTTGAGATAAGCTTTCCATTTTTATCAATAAATCCAAAATCAGCTCCCCATGTATCAAGCCCCATAGAAATAATATTTTTGTATTTTTTTACAGAATACTGGAGCCCCATTTTTAACTCTGAGTAAAGCCTGAGTATATCCCAGTAAAGTGCCCCTGCTGCATAAACTGGCCTATTATCAAATCTATGAGTTGTTTCTAAATCAAATTTTTGACCATCAAATCTGGCTACTGCCGCTCTTCCATTGCTTGCACCAAAATCAAAGATAAGGTAATTTTTGTACGCCATAATTATCTCCTAACAGTAAAAATTTCTTCAAATCATAAAAAGCTATAAAAAATCTTTTTATATTCTACCTCATTATTTATTAAGAATAATTTCAAATAACTTATTATAAATTTTTATCCCTTAATCGCAATTTTGGATTTATATTTTAACTCCATTCACCTATCCCATTTGGCAGTTCAATTTTAATATTGCTTTTAGACTCTTTTTTATCATCTTCAACTATTTTTTTAGTTTCTCTTTTATCTTTCCACCTATATGCCCAGGCTGTAGTATAAAGAGATGCTGATATCGTTGATATGTTAGCAGGTATTTTGGGATAGTTTTTTTGAGGAAGTCCCTCACAGTACCAATTTTTAATAGTAGCCCCCCAGTAGCCAAACTCCCATTTTGGAACTCTCACACTAGGATTAAAGCTCATAGTTTCTATAAAGAGTTCTCGACAATTCATCTACCATCCTCCAAAGCTAAACCTTAATAAAGTTGTAATCTTCTTCTATTTCTTAAGGCATCAATTGCAATAACCAAAACCAGCAGAGCACCCTTTACTACCATTCTTAAAAATACTGGAGTATCGATCAAAACCATACCATTTGATATGGTCTGTATAATTACCAAAGCTATAAATACACCTAAAAAGTTTCCTCTTCCACCTAATACAACAACACCACCCAAAACTACTATTGTTATCACTTCAAGTTCTGCACCTGTTCCATATTCAGGTCTGCCTGAACCAAGTTGAGAAATTAATAAAAGTCCAGCAATAGAGCAAAAAAAACCTGAAATTATATAGGATATTATTTTTATCCTGTCAACATGTATACCTGCAAGCCTTGCTAAACTTTCATTACCTCCAATTGTAAATAAATCCCTACCAAACCTGGTGAATTTTAAAATAAGCGTTAATATAACAAAAGCAACTATGATATATGCAGTCGTAATTGGAAACACATTACCAATATAAATTCTTCCAAGATTTTGCACAAAAACATTATATACACGGGGGTTTAAATCAGCCCAGAAATAACAAACACCTCTGATTACTGCAAGCATACCAAGCGTTGTTATTATTGGGTTAATTCCAACTTTTGTAATAATGAGACCATTGATAAATCCAACAGTACATCCTATAACAATAGCTATAATAAAAACCCATGGTGTGGGAACTGTAATATTTTTCATTAAAAGAACTGCACTAACTATTCCTGCAAGCCCGGCTGTAGATCCTATTGAAAGATCAAATCCACCTCCAATCATTACAACTGTAACACCTGCAGATAAAATTCCAAAAACTGCAAAATTATTAAAAATTCCTTTAAAATTCTGTATCGTTAAAAAATTTTCACTCGATAGCGAAAATAACAATAGCATTACAGCATAAATACCTATTAACGTAAGTATTGGAGTTCTAAGAAAATTCATAAATGCAGAATATTTTTTTACCGCCTTTTCCATTTATCCTCCAAAAAATAGTGGTTATATAATAATTATTTTTAAATAAAAATTAAAATTAAATTCTTCTCTTTGCCATTGCCAGTCTTATCTCATATGCCGAAACAACAAGTATCAAAACAGAACCCTGAACCATTTGAATGTAAAAATAATAAATATTCATTATGGTTAAGAAATTGTATAGGACACTTAAAATAAGCACCCCCGCAAGAGTGCCAAGAATCTGCCCTCTACCACCACCAAGCATGGTACCACCTAAAATAATTGCTGAAATAATAACCAGTTCAAGACCCTGGCCATGCTGTGGCATCCCTACAGCAGAAAGAGAGGTTAGTATAAGACCACCCAGTGCAGCAGTCATGCCACACAATAAGAAGTTAATAAATTTTATCTTTTTGACATTAATACCTGAAAGATAAGATGCGAGCGGATTTGCTCCTATAGCATATATGCTTCTTCCCCATTTTGACAAATTCATGATTACATAAGTTATAACAAAAACTACTACCAATAGCACAATCGGAAATGGGATTACCTTAAAGACAAATCCTCTTCCAATGTAGTCAATTACAGGATTCATAGCAAGAATTGATTCACCATTTGTAAGTGTATAACCAATACCTCTCCATATAAACATTGTTCCTATTGTCGCCAGAATGGAATTTACTCCAACGACTGTAACAAGCATCCCATTAAAAGCTCCCATGGCAAGTCCTCCTGCAAGTGCAATTATAACAACAAGCCAGCCAGGCAATCCCCTTGAAAGTAAAAGTGCAGTCAGACAGGCTGTAAGTCCAATGTTTCCACCAATAGAAAAATCAATTTCCCCTGAGACCATCACCATGGTAAGCACAGCTGCAACAATCCCTATAAAAGAAAGATTGTTCAACATTGGAATAAGATTTAATTTTGAAAAGAAAAAAGGTCTTCCTACGTATGAGAATACACTAAACATAACAACTAGAATGATAAACAGTACAGCAGTATTGTTTAACCTTATGTTCTTTTTTTGTGAAACCTCTACAGCTTTTATATCTGCCATTATATCCTCCTTAATATTTTATAAACAAGCTACATGAAGTAGTTCTTCTTCAGAAGCTTCTTTTCTCAAATATTCTCCTGTAAATCTACCCTTGCTCATTACAATTATTCTATCAGCAATTGAAATAATTTCTGGCAGTTCCGAGCTGACCATAATAATTGAAGAGCCTTTTTCACACAAATCCTGCATTAATTTATATATTTCAATCTTTGCACCTACATCTATACCTCTTGTAGGCTCATTTAAAATAATTATCTGAGAACCACTTTCCAGCCATTTTGCAAGAACAACTTTCTGCTGATTACCACCAGAAAGGCTGTTTACTTCCTGTTCTACTGATGGTGTCTTTATTCCTACTTCATTTACCCATTTATCTACTTTTTTCCTCTCATGTGCTTTTGCTATTAAGAAACTTTTTCCTAAATCCTTTATATTCGCAAGAGTAATATTTTCCTTAACTCCCATAATAAGTGCCAGGCCTTCAACTTTTCTATCCAGTGGAACAAGACCTATTTTCTCATCTCTTGCAATAGCAGGGCTTTTAACATTCACTTTTTTACTATTAACAGTTATTTCTCCATTTTTTATTTTATTTGCACCAAACAGAACTTTAACCAGAGAGGTTCTTCCTGAGCCAAGCAAGCCAAAAATGCCGAGTATTTCACCTTTTCTTAAATTAAAGCTAACATTATCAAAACCCTCAGCTGTTAAGTTTTTTACCTTCATAACAGTATCGCCAATAGGAACTTCTCTTTTGGGGTACATATCTTTAATATCCCTACCAACCATCATGGTTACCAGTTCATTCGTATCAGTTTCTTTTGTTTTTAAAGTTCCTACTTTTTTACCATCTCTTAGTACTGTTACCCTGTCAGTGATTGCAAAAATTTCTTTTAACCTGTGGGAAATATACACAATTGAAACACCCTTGGATTTTAAGGTTTTGATTATTCTAAAGAGTGATTGAGTTTCTTCTTCAGACAGGGCAGCAGTTGGCTCATCCATTACTAGAATTTTTGCTTCCTTCGAAATTGCCTTGGCAATTTCAACTATTTGCTTTTCTGAAACAGTCAAATCCCCAATTATCGTATTTGGATCAAGCTTTACATTAAGTGTGTCAAGAAGTTCTTCCGCTCTTTTTGTCATTGCCTTCCAGTCAACTATTTTGAAGGGCCCTTTGACTATTTGTTCACCAACAAACATATTTTCTGTAACAGTAAGATTATTTAAAGTATTCAATTCCTGATAAATAACCCTGATTCCTGAAGCCATTGCTTCAGCAGGTCCTTTTATTTCAAATTTCTGGCCATCTACATAGATACCGCCAGAATCCTTAATGTAATTTCCTGCTAAAATCTTTATAAGAGTAGATTTTCCTGCACCATTCTCACCTAATATACCTAGTACTTCACCTTTATATAAATCAATGGATACATTATCTAATGCAACAACACCTGGAAATGTTTTAGTAATATTTTCCATCTTTAGAATTAAATCATCATTCTTTACCAAACTCTTCACCACCTATCAGTTTTTAGAGGAGATTAGAATCAAATACATTCTAATCTCCTCTTATTTTTCTTAGTTCTAATTCATGTTACTTAGATACTACTACTTTTTAACTTTTTATTCCGGATACCATTCATCAATATTATCTTTTGTAATAATTTCATTTTCAACATACATAAATGGTGGGACAACATCTCCTTTCATTAATGCTATGGATGCAGGAACCAAATACTCGCCATAACGCTCTGGGAAGAATGCAACTGCGCCATCAATTAAACCATCACGGATCTGCTGTTTACCAACATCATCGCAACCCATTGTAATTATAAACCATTTATCAGGATCCCATCTTCCTGCAGTCTGGATTGCTGCAAGACAACCGCTCATTGTTTCCTCATTAATTGAGGTCATAGCTACATATTCAGCATCTGGAATTTTTGACAGAATATCAGTCATAGCTTTGTTAGCCTGTTCAGCTTCGCCTGCGCCACCATCAGCTCTAACAGTAATTGGGTCAATTACATCAGCGCCATACTTATCAACAAATGCCTGGTAGAAACCTTCAGATCTCAGCATCAATACTTCGCCACCAGCTGGGAACTGTATCAAAACTATAGCATCTAGTTTATCAATTCCACCCATTTTTTCAACTTCTTCAATAGCACGTTCTCCAGCCATATAAGATACCTTAAAGTTGTTACAACCCATGAAAGGAGCACCCGGACATGGAACATCAACAGTTATAATTGGTATCCCAGCAGCGCCAAACTTTGTTGAAATAATGCTATTAACTTTCGAATCAAATTGAAAGTTAATAAGTGCATCAGGATTCTTTGCTAACATAATATCAGCATTCTTTAGACCGATAGTTGCATCATACTGGTTGTCAGCATAATAAAGCTTGTCAGGGTCACCGCCAGCTAATTTCCACTGATCTTGTACACTATTCCATACATTAATGCAGAAAGGAATTCCACCCATTATATCAGTAAAAGCCAATGTATGATCTGCTGCAGGAGCATCAGGGTAAGGTTCACCTTTCCCTGCATACTCTTTTAACATATAGTAATAATCATAAGCTCCCGCTGCTTCCTCAGCAGCTATTTCTGCTTCTGCTTCCTCTAATTTTGCTTGTAGCTCTTTTGCTGTAGCCTCTTTTTCAGCCAATTCTTCCTCTAATTTTGCTGCTTCTTCAGCTGGTTTTGCTTCCTTCTTACACCCTGCAAGTGAAAAAGTTGCTATCATAGATACAGTAATTAACATTATAAGTAACCACAATAATGACTTTTTCATTTCTTTTTCCCTCCTATATTATAAAGTATTGACAATTCTCTAATAAATTTCTAATTATCACCCCCTTATAAATGTTTTTCTATCGACATTTAAATCTTTTTATCTCCTACCTCCTCTCTGTTGATTAGAATATTTTTTTGTTTTTTCCAATAAGATATTTTTATTAAATAAAAGATTATTTATTTAGATAAAAGTTTATTTTTATAAAAAATGTTTTAAAAAGTTTTCTCAATATAATGTCAATTCCTTAATAAGTTTATTTATAAGTGTGTGATTGCAATATTTTAGAAAAACGATTTTATTATAACTTTATCATATAATATATATAATAATATGTCAATATTCCGAATTGACTATTTTTTATGTTGCAGCTACTTTAAAGTAACTTATTACCTGATTACTAATAACTAAATTATCATTTTATTATTTATTGCTACCTTTATATTAATCCTTTCTTCTTATAATATTCAGTAGCTTCCTTCAATATCCTGTCAATTTCTTTATCCTGTTCTGGAGTTACTGGAACAGGTTTATGAGTTGCTAAAATTTCTTCATATCTTTCTTTAGCCTTATTTACCACTGTTTTTTTACCTGTATTAATCCATTCCTGATAGGAAGTTTTATCAAATATTTTTGGCATATAATCTTCAGTTTTCCACATGGTTCTTGTTTGTTTTGTATTTAAAAATGTGCCGCTTGAACCAACTTCCCTGATAACATCAAGCCCAATAGTTGCATCATTTACATCAAATCCTTCTACAATTCTTCCTATTGTTTTTGCTATATCATCATCAATAATTGCAAGAATTGGATTATATGCAAGCTCAGCAGTAACACCTCCATGCAGTACTATAAGGTTTGCACCCGAGAGTGCCGATGCCATTGCAAGTGGAAGTTTTTCTGCGCCAAGCTGATAATCAATTATTTTTGCATTTGAGAAGGCTGAACCAGTATTGTTTA
>VGAU01000006.1 GCA_016870675.1 Actinomycetota bacterium
CTTTTCATATATGCTAGACATAAATTTTACATCAAAAGAGCGCTTGCCTTCCTTAGAATATATTTTTTTAATATATTCACCAACTTGTTTTGAACCACTTATAATTATTTTATATCCACCATAAATCCATAAGAGCGTTTTTATTAATTGTTCTGTATAAAAATTATTAGAGAAAGCAAAGTCAGATTCATCTGAAAAAATCTGAGTCCTGTAGACTAAAATAGAATTATCCTCTTTTTCAATACCAATTGTTAGAGGAACACTTTTATTTGAACTGGAAACACTATTAAAAAAACTATGATTCCATAAAATAGCAGGCCGGAAATTATCATCAAGTGGTAATGGTATTTTTGGTTTTACCAGCGATAATAATTTTTCGCTCATAATACTTCACCATCTTTCTATACAAATTTATTAACAAAATATCTTTTAAGTTAATTTTTTAAATTCTCAAAGTTACAGGCAGAATCCCATTTGCTTTGTATTTACCGATTATTATTTCACCAGCAACCCTTAAATTAAAAGGGCTATAGTCATAAATCACTAAAAATGTAGTTATCCCAGGTAAAACCTGAAGATCATAAGGGTTACTGGATATAACTATAAGTGGTATACCGTTAGCCAGTAGTTTTTTAACTATCTTAACCTGATAAGTATTATGAGCAGCACCATAAGCACAAACAATAACCAGGCCAATCCCTTTTGGTAAAGACATCTCACTATTACTCCCGGAGAGGGTGCGATGTTCAACTTTTATTCCTTCTTTTCTTAAAAAACTTACAAGTAAATCATTATCTTCTATATCATCCTCTGCCATGGATATTTTTTTCATAGGAAAACTTACAACTAATATTTTTTTATAAATGGATTTATTAATAGGAATTAAATTATCTTCATCTTTAACTAATGTTACCCCCGCTTTTGAGATCTCGTATGCAATTTCTTCTTCTGTTTTTTTATTTATCTTTCTATAATCAGAAACCGGTGGGCTCTCCAGCCCAATTCTTTTTTCCTTCAATCTAAGTATCCTCAATACAGACTGGTTAATACGTTTTTCAGTAATTCTCCCGGCCTTTACTGCTTTAGCTACCGCTTCTATAGCCGCTTTTTGTTTATCTAAGCTGTGAGATACCAGAACTATATCACTACCTGCTTCAATGGCCATAACTGATCCCTCTACCACCCTAAAAGTATCGGCAATAGCTTTCATCTCCATACAATCAGTGATGACTACACCTGTATATCCTAGCTCTCCTCTCAATAAATCAGTTAAAATTCTATATGATAGGGTCGCAGGTATTCCCTTCCTGGATTCCAGAGCCGGTACACAAATATGAGCAGTCATAATACTATCTACTCCTGCCTTTATTGCTGCCTTGAAAGGATAAATCTCTACCTTTTCCAGGCGTTCCCTTCTACATTCAATAACAGGAAGGTCTATATGTGAATCAACAGATGTATCTCCATGCCCCGGAAAATGTTTGGCACAGGCAATAATCCCCTCTTCCTGCATTCCTTTAATAAAAGCTACACCCAGATCAGCTACCAGAAGAGGATCTCCACCAAAAGACCTGGTTCCTATTACCAGATTTAATGGATTATTACTAATATCCAGAACAGGAGCAAAATTCATATTAATCCCTACAGCTTTTAACTCACCTGCAATTGCTCTACCGGCTCTTTCAGCCAGGCTGCTTTTCTTTGCTGCCCCTATTACCATATTTCCCGGGAAATGAGTCCCTCCTACCAGACGGTTGACCATTCCGCCTTCCTGGTCAGTAGATATTATCAATGGTAAATAAGATCTCTTATTTGCCGACAATCTCTGCAACTCATTAGAAAGAACGGATACCTGTTGAAGTGATTCTATATTACGCCTGAAATATATTATCCCTCCAACATGATAATTCTCTATCATCTCTTTTATATCAGAAGTAACTTTTATGCCGGTAAAACCCACCTGAAACATCTGTCCTATTTTTTCTTCAAGAGTCGTACCGGATAGTATCTTTCTTATAATTATTTTATCCATATTTAATTTACTTTTTTCCTTACCTTTAATTTATATAAAATTTTTCAATAGTTATCCCGCTAACTTACTTTAAAAGATCATTTATATTATCCTTAACATGACCAAGAGAAATAACTATCCCTTTATTGCCCCTCCAGCTGCAAATCCACGGGTTATCTGCCTATGAAATAGTGCATATAGTATAATCATTGGTGCCATTCCAATAACCAGAGCTGCAAACTGCATCCCATACTCAGTTGCAAGAGGACCGGAGAAGGAATAAATGCCTACAGGAAGGCTTCTTGACGAGTCAGAACTGGTAAAGACAAGGGCAAGCATAAATTCATTCCAGCAGGCAAGAGCAGTAAAAATAAGAATAGTTACCATAACCGGTTTACACATAGGCATAATGATACTAAAAAAAATTCTAAAATAAGAAGCGCCGTCAATCTGAGCTGATTCAATCAAAGAATCCGGTATTGCTTTTACATATTCTGTCCCTAAAAAAATCGCCAGAGGAAGATTGATGGCTACATAAATCATTATTATCCCCAGGCGGGTGTCTCTAAGCCCAATCCGTGTCATAGAAATAAAAAGTGGAATTAAAATAGCCTGTATGGTGATAAGTAAACCTATCAAAAACGAATTATATAAAAATGGAGTTGCCCTATTTTTTATTTTAGCAAATGCAAAAGAGGCCATCATAGAAAAAATAATAACCAAACCTGTAGAAACAAATGTATAAATTATACTGTTTACCGCATATATATTTAACTTTCCAATTTTTATTGCCTGTATATAATTGCTAAATATCCAGTCTCTCGGCAAAGCAAGAGCATTCCTGATAATTTCAAGTATTGGTTTAAATGAAGAATAAAAAAGCCAGATTAAAGGATAAAGGGTAAGTATCGCAAATATTATGAAAAGGATATAAATTAACAACTTGTTAAAAATAGCCTGTTCTTTTCTTGTATTTAAAGTAACATTAGACACAGTCTACGCCCCCATAGTTTCAACTTTTCTTCTTACAAATCGCACCAGGATCACCAAAACAATTGATAAGATAACCATAACCGTAGAAATAGCAGAACCTACACCATAGTTATAATGTATGAAAGAGTAATTATACATATAAATTGCTAACAAATTTGTATAATAGGCAGGTCCGCCACCAGTCATAGTAAAAAGTAAATCAAAACTCCTTAAACTACCCGATATGGCTAAAATCGAGGTTAATACTATTACGCCATAAAGTTGAGGTACAATAATTTTTATAAAAATTTGGCCATCTGTTGCTCCATCTATTTGAGCAGCTTCAATGATATTCGGATCAATATTCTGCAGGTTAGCCAAAAAAATAATCAGGTAAGTTCCTGTATACACCCAGAGAAGAACAAACCCAATGGGAATCATCGCCAGTTGTTTGCTGTTCATTATAGTCATCGAATAATTAGGATTGTTAGTAATAGCCTGAATAATCCTTGGTACAACTCCAATCGGAGAAAACATTTTTGACCAGAGAATTCCTATAATGATAGTGGAAATAACCATTGGGAGAAAAACCATAGCCTGGAAAAAACCTGAACCTTTTACACTCTTTCTATATATAAGGTATGCCAGTCCAAACCCGAGTGGTATTTGACCAAAAACAGATACGAAGATAACAATAAAATTGAGAACCAAAAAACCGGATCTCTGAATATTTTTATATAGTTTGCCAACCCTGTCCATATAGCCAGGTTTTTATAAATATTATAATCCGTAAAACTCAAGCCCACAGATGATATTATTGGAAATGCGATTATTGCCAGATAAACAGCCAATGCTGGCAAAACAAAGATCATATATGTAGATACTCTTTTAAATTTCCCCATTCTTTATTTTCTATCCTTCTAATATATTTAATGGGCACCGCTTATGCAGTGCCCATTACCGGTTACTTTATCATCTTATTGAACACTATCGAACTAATTCCATAGCAGCTTCTATATCTGCAGCCAATTTTTCAGGTGTAATATCACCTAATGCCAATTGCTGGAGACCGCTGTTTATTAGCTCGATTGGGTCACCAGTAATAACAGCATCAAGCACAGATGTGTTGGTGCTGACTTCAGCATAAAAAGCTGCTCTTTTTACTACAAGTGGCTGAACATCCTCATATACTGAAAGATCCATAATATAATTAGGTATCATTCCCTCTTCAACAAATCTGAGCTCTGATGCTTCAGGTCCTGCAAAGAAGGAAATCCATTTCCATGCAGCATCAGCTTTATCCCCTGTAAGACCTGCTTTCATACCAAAACCGGTTGATGCAACGCCAGCGGTGGAACCAGACACGCCTTTTTGTCCTACAATATCAGGAAATACAGCAAGTTCAAAATCTGCCTGTTCCTCTTCAGTTAAGAGAGGGGTTAGTGCACCTACTCGCCAATCTCCATCAATCATAAACGGACTTCTGCCGGTTGCAAACAGGTTTGGACCATCTCCGTACTCTAACTGGATGCTTTGAGGTGGGAGCAGGCCAGTTTCATACAGATCTGCTACAAGTGCAAGAGAATCAACAAACTCTTGATCTGTAAAGGCAGTTTCTCCTGTAAGTACTTTATCTATCCACTCCTGTCCGCATATTCTTCCTACCAGAGCGCTGAATAGACATGACTGCATAACCCAGGCAGCTTTATTAGGCATCAAGATAGGATAAAGGCCAGCTGCACTTATGGGTTCTACCATTGCAACAAATTCCTCATATGTAGCAGGCATGCTGAGGCCGAGATCGTCTAGAATTTTGGTATTAACATACAGCACATGGCATGCAGTTCCTGCTGTTATAGGAAGCTCATTAAGTTTACCGCCATATTGGGGAGCAACAGCAGAAGGAGTATATTTGTCTTTATCTGCGCCTAGAAATGGATACAGATCTTCAGTAAGCTCATTTTTATAAATTTCAATACTTCGTCCATCTGGCCACAGATACATAACGTCAGGCAAATCTCCTGCACCAGCCAGTGCAGCAAGTTTCTGATGGTATGCATCGCCGAAACTATTTTCAATTGTCAGTGTGATATTAGGATATTTAGCATTAAATGCTTCCACAGTAGCATCCCAAACTGCAGCTTCAGGTGAAGTAATATCAAGGTAGTTTAGCATAGTTATCTCTACCTCTGGTCCTAATTCTACTTCTACCTCTTCCTCTGCTACTTCCTCCTCCACTGCTTCTTCCTCTGCTACTTCCTCCTCTACTGCTTCTTCCTCTACTGCTTCTTCTCCAGCCACTTCTTCTTTCTTACATCCTGCAAGTGAAAAAGTTGCTATCATAGATACAACCAGTATCATTATTAACAACCACAATAATGACTTTTTCATTTCTTTTACACTCTCCTTTGAAATTGTTTACTTATTAAGTAAATTTTAATAAAATCTTTTCTGAGATTTGTTTAACGTACAACTTTAAGGTGGCTAACCAGTACTTAAACAAATCTCATTTTTCTTTTACCATAAAACCTCCTTTCTATTTTTTCTTCCTTCACCTGGTCAAAAGGAAGATCTTCATTGCTTTGATATAATAATCACCCCCTTCATTTAACAAAATACATATTTTAACTTTCTCACCTCCTCACCATATAACCATTAAATTTTCCTCTTAATTCGAAAAACACACATTCTAACAGCTAAGCTATCTCAACCGTAAAAGTTTCTTAAAAAAATTGTTTTTATACTTTTGTTTAAATTTTTTTTATTAGGTAAGTAAAATATTTAAGTAGCGCCTACCTATTTTTTATATTTATTTAACCTCAAATCAAGAAGAAATAGAAAAATGAAATATCTCTTGCAAAGGAATAGCTGCAGAAGCAATTATTCTAAAATCCTTTCCTAAAGAAATCGGACAAATTTCCAGTCTATCAGTTGAATTTGTCAAAGCTTGCTGAAACACTAATTTTTTTACCTGATCAATAAGGAAATGGTTATCATAAGCAACTTTTCCCCCCAAAATAATTATATCGGGATTTAATAAATTAACTAAATTAACTATCCCTGTTGCAAGATACGCTGCAGTATCTGTTATAATTTCTTTTGCTAATTGATCATTTTTTTCCAATGCACTACGAAAAATCGATGGGGTAATTCGATTCATGTCCCCTTTTACCAGTTCCAACATTATTGTGTTTATCCCTTGTTCTATAGAAGATAATACTTTGGAGTATATAGCAGGCCAGTTAACATAATTTTCAAGACAGCCTCTATTCCCACAATCACAGAGAATACCATTTCTATCTATGGTTGTATGGCCAAACTCTCCTGTCCCACCACTGCACCCCCTAAAGATATGCCCATTTACTACAATTCCGGCTCCTACTCCATCATCAATTGTAATATAAATTAAATTTTTAAATTTTCCATATTCCCCAAATCTCTTCTCGGCTAACACAATGGCATTGGTATCATTTTCTAACCAAATTTTTAGTTTAAACTGTTTCTCCATCATTTCTTTTAAAGGAATGTTCTTTAATTTTAACTTTGTATTTTCACAAATTACAGCTTTGTTTACATCAATAATTCCGGGAGAGGTAATGGAAATCCCAATACATTTTGTTAAATCCGGATATGCTTTTAAAAATTGACTAATTGACTTTATAAGATAATCGATAACTAATTTACCTGTTAGATTATGAACAGGAAATTTTTTTTGCCTTCGAACTTTTGCTTCCAAATTTGTCTCAGCGATTATAATAGAGGAATTAGTAATAGCAACTGCGATAATAAATTTACTATCTGAAAAAAATTTAACAAGAATAGGTTTTCTTCCACCACTAGATTTCCCTACACCATCCTCATATACAAATCCCTGTTGAATTAATTCTCTTACTGCAGCAGTCACCGTTGTAGAGCTTATCTTGTACTTTTTAGCTATTTCGCTTCGAGAAATAGGACCATAATTTTGTATTGTTTTAAGAACTATAGATCTATTTAATTCTTGAATTAATTTTAAATCCCCAGTTCTTTGCATTTAATTAAACCTCTTTTATAGACTTACTTTTTCCAGTGACTTTATTAAGTATTTTAGCTTATAGTACAGTAACACATAATTATTGTCAATAAGAATTTCTTTAGATGTGAATTTCTTTAGATGCTGTTATTCTGCTATATTGTCACCTCTAAGTTATTCAAGTACTTTAAAATTCTTTAAAAAATCTAAAAAACTTTAAATTCATTAGTAATTATTAGTGTAAAATTTAATGTGGTAGTTAGAGAGAGAAGAAGAACAGTATCAGTAATAGCATTTCTTTATTTTTTTTAATTATTACTCTAAATTAAAAGATTACAGATTTTCTAAGAGCTAACTTTATTGCACCCTCAACTGGCCTTTTAGTAAGGTACTTAAAATTGATTTTTGTAAATTTACTTTTCAGTTTTCTCATTAAAACAGATTTAAAATATTTCTCACACTTAAAAACATTTCCAACAAAAACAAGGTCAAACTCTTTATATGCTAAACCAAGTTTATCTACTACAGTTTTTACTGAAATTATGGCTTCGTCAGCTTCCTCTTTCAATATTTTTTTGCTTATCTTATCACCCATTTCCGCAGTTTTACATACTGTTTTAGCAATCGCTGCAACTCTATCTTTTGAAAAATAATCACTATAAGCCCACTTTATCAACTCTGATATATTCTTAATGTTTAAATCTTCTAATACCGTTTTAGATAAAAGAGTACTTTCTCCTCTTCCATCATATGCTCTCATTAAAGCCCTAAGCGCTTTTATGCCAATTTCATACCCGCTTCCTTCATCACCTAAAATATAATCCCAACCATTCACCTTTGCTTCTCTGCCTTGTTCATTTATACCATAACAGTTACTGCCAGTTCCACAAATAATCATTACGCCATTTTTACTATCGCTCCCTGCAGCCAGACCAATCCTTGTATCATTACATATAATAATTTTATTTCTGTCCAAATACTTTTCAATTACATCATTGAAGATTATCTCTTTATAGATCTTTGTATCTTCATTAGAGTCATTTCCTGCCAAACCAAAACAGGTACTTTTAAAAATTAGCTTGTGTTTATTTCTTAAACCTAAATTCTCAATAACTGAGATAACTGCATTATTTATATTCTCCTTAGCACTTTTTACCCCTATACTTTTATAATTGCTTGAACCAGATTCACTTTCTGCCATATGATTACCTTTAATATCAGCAATCAGTGCAGCAGTTTTTGTTCCACCACCATCAACGCCTAATATATAATCCAACTATCTCTCCTCTATGTGTAACTTAAAAAATCTTAATTTAATTGTTTATTACCCCAAAATTTAAATCCATCAGCACTTACTCTCCCTTAAATGCTCCTGCAGTTAATCCCTTTATAAACTGTCGTGATAAAATTAAATAAAAAATAATCACAGGCAGCGAGGCCATAGATAAAACTGCAAATATCAATCCAAAATTAGTTTCATACTGTCCGTATAACAGTGCTGTTGCTAAAGGAACGGTTTTCATACTATCCGATCTTATTAATATTAATGGGAACCAGAAGTCATTCCATATTGGTATAAAATTGACAATAGCTACAGCGGCAAGAGCCGGCTGGAGTAAAGGAACTATTATTTTATAAAATATTCTGGGCTCGCTGCAACCATCTATTCTGGCTGAATTGCTTAACTCTTCGGGAATCAACCTGATAAAATCAGTAAGAATGAATACTCCAAATGGTATGCCCATTGCAATATAAATTATTATCAGAGATGTTATATTGTCAAATAAATGCAACTTTATCATAGTCTGTAATATGCCAATAGTACCCAATTTGATCGGAACTATTAAACCGGCAATAAAATAAAAATAAATGAACCTTTTCCCAAAAAATCTATACTTGGCTATTGCAAATGAAGCAAGAGATGAAATAACTAAAATGAAAAAAATTGACGTAACTGTAACTATAATACTATTTCTAAAATAAATCCCATAATTTGATATTTTTAAAAGTTTTATATATCCATCTAAAGTAAAAACATGAGGTAAACCGTATGGATTTGTAAAGATTTCTTTATTTTCTTTAAGTGATGTTATTAACATCAAAAAAATTGGGTAAAATATAGTTACAGCATAAATCGACAAGATTATGTAAATAAGCGATTTTGTTAACAGTGGTTTTTTAGTCCTGGCCATTTATACCTTTCGCAAGTTTTGTAATATCAAAATACAATTGTAAATTAAGCACCTTCTTTATCTTTTAATCCCTTCATTCTGAAAATATATAACCAGAATATAACTCCTATAAATACTATTAAAAACATAATAGTAGCTACAGCAGCTCCCATACCCATACCCCATCCGCCTCTTTCTGCAGATTGAAATGTAACCCTGTAAAATAAAGAACCGAATAAGTCCGTGCTATAGGTGGGATTACCTCTTGTCGTTGCCATCGCATATATAATATCAAACTGAGTGAAATCTCCGATAAAAATCAAAATTGTCACTATTCCAATAACAGGCAGCAGTGATGGGAATAAAATATATCTGATCTCAGCCAGGGGCCCGGCTCCGTCAATTTTAGCCGCTTCTAAGACCTCCTCATCAATACCGTCAATACCAGCCATGTAAAATAATATTGCCTCACCCATCCACTGCCAGCTAATAACAATAGCTATTACTGGCAGCGCTGTCGTTGTACTACCCAACCAGGGCCTTATTAAAAAACCCAGCCTTAAGAATTCAAGAATTTTATCAAAAATGCCCCATACCGGATTTAACATTAGACTAAAAAGAAAACCCACTACCAGTACCGATAATGTAACCGGCAGGAAGCTTATTCTCCTGAAAATCTTATTTCCCCAAAATTTCCTGGATATTAACACTGCCATAAAGAATCCAACAACATTCTGGATTAAAGTTACTATTAAAAAGAACTTTACATTATTCCAAAAGGCATTTATAAACCTGTCCTTAAATGGAAACTGGGTAAAAAGCCTTATATAATTTCTAAATCCAACAAATTCAGTAGGAGTAGACATACCCTCACCGGTATAAAAACTCAGGAACATAGAGTTCAATATGGGTACAACCATAAAAATTGTATATATAATAATCCCTGATGCCAAAAAAAGAGGGATAAAATACCTTATTTTCTTCTTGTTAATACTCGACATTAATTTCTTCCTATCTCCAACCACATACGGCTCCAATAAATATGAACATTAGCCTACCTGTAATATTTACATAAACTGTCCTGGTTAAAAATTAGCCAGGACAGTTTATACGTATCATAAACAGAAGAGAGTTTTAAACACTATCTTTTTATTCCATAAAAGGCTCATACCAGGTATTCAAAGCATCTTGAACAAGCGCTGCTGCCTCTTCGGGAGTCAGTACATCAGTGTACATTTTTATTAATGCTTCTTCCATCATACCATTGCCGCTGGGCTCTTGTCTTGACATTCTTTCCCAAACAGTTCTGACTGTTAAATCTGCACCACTTGCAGCATTCAGATTGTCTAATGCTACATCATCTTCAAGAATATATTCACCGGTAGGATTGGGAGTATATGAGAAGAAGCCCGGTAAATTTTCCATAAATAATTGAGCAAATTCCGGTGTACTTGTCCACTTCAAGTATCTTAAAGCTGCGTCGTAATTTTTTGAAGCTTTATTTATTCCTACACCCATATCAACGTGGAAGCAATACTGCAGAGTATCGCCTTCATTTTCAACCGGTGGTGCAAACCAGCCTAAATCATCCAATTCAGCATCCCTGAAAATGCCAATCTCCCAGGACCCGCCAATAAACATAGCAGCCTGCCTGGTTCCAAACATCTGCTGCATAGCAACATAATTAATAGCTTCGTATCCACTCGGGAAAAATTGCTGAAGTTCATCCACGGCTTTAAATGCGTCTACAAAAGGCTCATCTGTTAGTCTCATGTCACCAGCCATAAGAGCCTGCCTGCTTGCTTCACCACCGTAGAAATTAGCACCTAACCCGCTGTATATAACTTCATATAATGGCCAGCCATCACCAGTACCCTGGGCAAATACTGTTTCCCCGTTATCCTTTAAGGTCTGGCAAAGATCAATAAATTCTGCCCATGTTGCCGGTTCTTCCAGGCCGTATTGTTCAAATATATCTCCGAGGTAGAAGACTCCATGGGTTACACCTGCAATTGGAACACCATATATTACACCATCATCTGAAGCCCATGCATTTATAGCTGCAGAAGGAAAGTCGGCTAGTTCCGGTATTACATCATTTAACTCTGATATATACCCGCCATTATATATAAGCTCCCCAGGATCAAACGATCGTAACCATATTATATCTGCGCCAACACCTGTTTCAAGAGAAGAAGTGAGCTGTGCATCATACTCTGTATCTTTTATAGGCTGAAAATCAACAATTATATCCGGGTTCTCTTCCATAAATACAGCATTTATTCTGTTCATTCTCTCGATATCTTCAGTTCTCCAGCTAGTTAATTTTATCGTTACTTGCTCACCTTCAGGAACTGCCTCCGCAGCTTCCTCTTCTGCTACTGCTTCCTCTTCTGCTGTTTTCTCTTTACATCCTGCAAGCGAAAAAGTTGCTACCATAGATACAGACAGCAGTACTATTAGTAACCACAATAATGACTTTTTCATTTCTTTTACACGCTCCTTAGAAATTATTTACTTAGTAAGTAAATTTTAATAAAATATTTTTTGAGATTTGTTTAGGTTTTTGATCTCAACGACAAGGAGTCATTCCTGGACAAATCTCATTTTCTTTTACCATATACACCTCCTTTCTCATTTCTTGAACTTTTCCCATAAATTCATACTAAATCTAAAATTTTTTATTTTGTCTATAAACTATCACCTCACTTTCTTACCTTAATTTTTCAAACAAAGCTGCCGATTTTGTTCATTTATATTTATCACAATTAAAAGGAAGATTATTTTTAACACACATATTTTATTAAATCATTTTTAATTTTTTAAGATACTACCTCTTGTTCAATTTTATAAGGAAATTTATTCATCAACAGGGTTTCTATTGCCTGAAAAGAAGCACCTACTATACCAGCATCTTCACCAAGCAAAGATAACTTAATCTTGGGAATCTCAAAAGGCATTGAATCTCTAATCTTCTCTTTGATCGGTTCTAAAAATAATCTATTTACTTCAGGCAAGTTACATATATCACCACCTAAAACTATAATCCGGGGATTTTGAATTAAAATTAAATTAATTATCCCAATAGATAGAAAATCAACCATCTCTGTTATAATATCATTTGCAAGCTCATCACCGCGGGTTGCTGCTTCGCACACCATATAAGGTTCTATTTTTTCGATGTCATTTTTTATCATTTCAGTGATAATAGTTTTTCTACCATTTCTGATTTCTATTATTGCTTTCTTTTTGATGCTCTCCACCGATGCAAATTTTTCTAAAAAACCTTTATTTTTTACCTTAAAACCTAAATTTTCAACATTAATTATTGTAAATCCAACTTCACCTGCTGATCCAAGAGAGCCTCTATACAGGTGATTGTCAATAACTATTCCTGCCCCGATTCCATTACTTATTTCTATAAATATAAAATCTTTAAAGTTTTTCCCCTCCCCGTAATGTTTTTCTCCCAGAGCAGATAGGTTAACATCATTTTCTATATAAACAGGGATATTAAATTCACTGCCAAGAATTTCTTTTAAATTTAAATCCTTCCAATTTCCATAAAGAGGAGCACTTATAATCTTTCCGTTGTCTATATCAATAACAGCCGGAACTCCGACACAAATAGCTTTTAGACTACCCCATCTCATTTTTTCATACTGATGATATCTATCCAATATTTCTTTAATTTCATTTATTATTTTTTCTGCCATATTTTTATTATTTGAAATCTTAAAGCCCCTATATTTCTCAATTATTTCCCCATTAAAATTTGCCAGGGCAAGCTTAAATTTTTCTTTTGCCAGATCTATCCCTATAACAAAACCTTTGTCCTGTTTTATCCTTATAAGAGTTGGTCTTTTACCGCCCTTGGTCTTCAGTTTATCTGCCTCAACGACATACCCATCTTTAATGAGTTTATCTACCACTCTTGATACTGCAGAAGGACTTATCTTTAAATCATTTGATATTTTTATTCTTGAAATAGGTTCATTTTCGCGAATATAATTAAATATTATTGAAATATTTATTTTATATTGCAGCTCTGCGCTTGCTGTCCTTAAAAATTTGAGTGATCTTTCCATATAAAAATTTATAAAGGTTATTTCTTTCTAGTAAAGAAATAATAACAGACACAAATACTCCTGTCAAATATTTTTTAAACTTTTCTTATACCCCAATAGCCAGGGCAAGTAGAAAATCTAATATAATTACCACTATTCTATCCTTTGAGAGATGGAATGAAATTTTTCTAGATTCAGTTGTAACTGCTTTCCTGTGCCTCATCGCTAACATCCTAATTTTAACTACTATATTTAAAGATGTAGTTTTTATCTTTAAATATAGGGAACTGTCCCAATTATTTAAATAATTTCGTTTAGATTTTTATATGATGCAACGATACAATTTCAATTATATTTTAAATAAAGCAATTCGCAGCAGACCTGTATTTATGCCAACATAAAGATCAACAGTTCCAGCCTTCTGTTCTAACAATAATGTCACCATCGGTGAAATCTTCCGGGACCATAGCTTTTATCTGAACTGATTCAGATGGAAATAGTGAGACACAGTTATCGCTCCAGAAAACCGGGGCAATAATCTTGTTTGTATTTTTGTTATATAATTTGATCCAGATAAAAAAGGCCAGATATTCACCTGAATTTGCGATTGTTACAGTTACATAATAAGTATTATTTATCTTTTCCACATTTAAAACAGCATCTATATGTGCCCGGGGTATTTTTCTTATCAAACTCATGTCTGCGTGAGTTTTAAGGGGAGAATAATACCAGAAATATTCACCTGTAAAAATATCCTTATTTGTCGTCAACCAGTATAATTGTGTGCTCTTTACAATTTGGTTCTTTTCGATACTGAGTTTTAAAAAATAGACTGCTGAGAGATCATCAATCGTGGGTAAAGTAAAAATTTTCTCCCTCTTTTCCTTTTCGATGTTGATTGTTAAATCTGTAGATAGTTTTTCTGTCAAATCAGAGTTGTAGATTTTAATGAAAACTTTTGAGTCTGGATAACTTTTTAGCTCATTATTAATAATCCAGATTGAATGATCGTCATATGAATATTGAATATGTAAAGGTTCACAGGCCTTTTTTGTACCGAAAAATGCGCCTGTTGGATTTAGAAAATAATCATATAATTGCCAGATAAGACTTGGCCAGGGACTATTATGCATCCAGCCGATAATACCTGTTGCTTTCGGAAAATTTCGGTTATGTGCTTCATACATTGCTCTCCAGCTTTCATATCCCAGAACCTGGGCTGTTTTCAAATAGTCGGACAGATCTTTTGGTTGACCGTAGCGTTTTGAAATTGCTTCATCAATTTTTTTAGTATTATTAAACTCGTCTCCGACTCCGGCATGATGATTCCATGCCTCGCTTCCAACATACAATTGATCCCTGGGAAGCATCTTTTCTATACTTTCCATTATGGGAATACAGACATCCGGACAGGTTTCAGTGTTAAAGCGCTCCGCATACCCCTGTCTTTCCTGATCATACCAGTATATCGGAGGCACATACGAATAAGGACCGGTCATCTTGACCCCGGTAACACCTGTAAGTTTTGATTGTTTATGTGATGCACTTGAAATTCTTGGCAAATTATTATAGGTTTCCTGTAAAACTTCCAGATAGACTCGTTCCACATTTTCAGGAGGCGGAAAATCGCTCCCATAAAACCAGGCAGCAAATGAGGGATGATTCCGTAAACGCAAAATCTGAGATCTCTCAGATTCTCTAGCGACATCAATATCACCATATTTCCAGATATCCCATTTTTCAAAATGATTACAGCAAGGCCAGCCGGCAAGCACCAGTATACCTTTTTGATCGCATAGATCCCAGAAATAGTCAGTAGCCAATTTCCCTTCCAGGCGTACTGCATTCATATTTAAATTAATGAGAAAATCAATATCAATTTCATCCTGTCTCTTTGATTGACGTAACATTAAATCGGGGGACCATGCAGTTCCCCGGATTAGTAATTCTTTACCATTAATGAGAAATAATCGTGCTTCATGCTCGTTAGTGACTGTCTTAATTTCGCGAATTCCAAAAGTAATGTTTGTGCTGTCTGAAATATTATCTTTTGTTTTTAAAATCATTCTGAGTTTGTACAATTCCGGTTTCCCTAACTGATATGGCCACCATAAGCTGGGATTTCTTATTTTTAATTGGGGGAATTCATGGTGAGTGAAAATGAGTTTGTTTGTAGATAGTGGGTCGACTGTAATGTGTTTCTTAAACGTTATATTTTCTATGGTGCATTCGATTTCTGCCTCTATTGTGTGATCCTGAGTATTAACTATCTCAGTTTCAATCGTCAGTTCTGCTTCATCCAGTGTAGTGGTATTGAGCTGGGTGTGGACAAATGTATTTTTTAAAGCAACCGGTCCAGAAGAATATAAAATTATAGGCTGCCAGATCCCCATGTTATCATCCGGCATGCCTGGCGCCCAGTCAATAAAAGTTATTGCCAGATCATCGGGTTCCGGTGAAAAGACTTCAACAGCCATGGCATTTTTTTTACCAACCAGCACAAAATGAGTGATATCAAAATCATACAGTCTAAAGGTTCCGTTCACATAATCGGTACTGGCAATTCTTTTACCATTGAGCCAGATATTTGCAGAATAATTAATTCCGCTAAAGTTAAGCCAGATTCGTTGCCCCTCCAGGGAACTATCTAAAACGAATTCAGTTCTGTACCACCAGGATTTTCTAAAGGGACTATCTTCTGGCTTGTATTGTAGTGAAAAATTAGTATCCCGGTTTTTCTTGTAACCGGGAATTTTTAACAAATTTAGTCCAAAATAAGGGTCATCATAGATTTTGTTATCTACCAGGGCTGCAATGACCGTATTTGGAATACTTGTGGGATACCATTTATCATGTACATAACCCGGTGCTGATATGGTTTCTCCATAGTCATTTATATCTTTTGAGCAAATTAAAAACCAATTATCACTTAATGCCTGCTTCATCACTCTGTCCCCGCATATTTAAAATTACTTTTTATGGTGAGATAATTTAAGTTCATCTATAATATTTATTTTCACGTAAAAACAAACATAGGCACCTGTTCTGCTGTTAAACCTCCCGGTGGATTGGGTGATGCGTCTCTTTTATCTGTACCAAAACAGTGCAGAAAAGAAGAAGGCACTAAAGAAAAAGATGTTATTAAAACCTTACTCATAACTAGAATCTTCCTTTATAAATATCTCTTTTTATCTTTTCAACCAATAATGTTTTCCAAATTCCTTCAACCGAAAATACCGTCTTTATCTTATTCAATTAAAACACTGTATTTTATTTCTTATTCTTCATATATTGCCTTGCCTGATACATAAAAGAGCACCATTTTTAATCCAGTCTACCGACTTTCCAATACTGAGGGCTGCCTCTCCGAACCATTTTATTATATAAGGTTCGGAATTGTCCCAGATATTATAAATACCAGTCTCTTTGTCTTCCCTCAAGAAACCTTTTAGTGGTTTTTCCAGCTTGCGGCGGCAATTTTCCAGTAATTTATTAATAATCCTATTTACGGTATAAAACCTTATTCCTTTTGCAAAATCACCGGTAAGTTCAACCAGTTCCCTGTAACCATTCTCTCTCTCGTTACCATTCATACTAAATGTTTTTATAATATCCCCGGTGGTTATAATAAAGGGATAGCATTCTTTTCCCAGCGTATATCTTCTCCCAACAGGTTCTGTCTTTATTTTAATCATTTTCTTTTAGATGATTTATATTATTTTAAAAATTTTTAAAAATATTTCTTCTATTTTACATCAAATATCTTACCAGGGTTCATAATATTATTAGGGTCAAAAGCTTTTTTAATTCTACGCATCAAATCTATTTCAGCCGGACTGCTTACAATTCCCATAAAATCTTTTCGCTTAGAACCAATACCATGTTCACCACTGAGTGTACCTCCAAGCTTTTTAGTTGCCTGATATAAATCTTCTAAGGCTTTGACTTCTATATCATACCACTCTTCCATATTACTTTCAGGGTTCTTTACTAAGGTCGCGTGTAAGTTGCCATCACCAGCATGACCATAACAGGGGATTTTGATATTGTATTTTTTAGAAATCCTATCAAGCTCTGGCATCAAATCGGGGATAGCTGATATTGGAACCACAATATCTTCTAGACTCTGATGGGGACTTACAACCATAAAAGCTTCAGCAATATTTCGCCTTACGCTCCAGATCCTTTCCTGAGTAGTATAGTTATCTGCTACGTAGACTTCTATTGCACCATTCTTAAGGCACAGCTCACCAATAGCTTCAGAATCATCATTGACTAAATCTTCACGATTGCCATCAACTTCTATTATTAACATCGCACCTGAGCTTTGGTATGGTAAGTGTTCATTTAAATATTGACATGACGCTTGCACAGACAGCTTATCCATAAATTCTACAGAAGTGGGGATAATTTTTTCTTCAGTCATAATCT
>VGAU01000007.1 GCA_016870675.1 Actinomycetota bacterium
CTATTTTACCACTCTCCATAGGAATCTTATCATATTCTTCTATTCCTTCTTCAGGTATGTTAACCTGTTCTGGATTTAAAATTTCTCCCCTTATGTTTTTATCAACATTTCCTAATTCCCTGAGAGCTGTATCCATCTGCTCCTCAGAAATTGCTTTTCCGTGCCAGCCATCTTTATTTTCCAACAAGCTTACCCCTTTACCTTTTATTGTTTTTGCAATTATCATTGTTGGTTTACCAATAATACTTAAAGCATATTCATAAGCGTCTGCAATCTCTTTAATATTATGACCGTCAACTATAATAGTTTCCCATCCAAAGGAGTATACCCTTTTCTCGTAGGCTTTAATATCCCATCCATACATTGTCTCCCCCCTCTGACCTAGCCTGTTAACATCTATAATTCCTACAAGATTATCCAGCTTATAATAAGCTGCAATCTGTATAGCCTCCCACTGCGAACCTTCAGTCATTTCACTATCCCCAAGAAGTACATATGTGTAATAAGGCAGCTTATCTATATATTTAGCATTTAAGGCCATTCCCAGACCAATAGAGAGGCCCTGGCCCAATGAGCCTGTTGCAGCTTCAGCGTATGGGAAATCAGGAGTAGGATGACCCTCAAGCCTGCTTTCAAATTTTCTTAGCGTCAGTAGTTCTTCTTCACTTACAGCTCCAGCTGCAGCCCATAATGAATACATTAATGGAGAAGCGTGACCTTTAGAAAAAATCAGCCGGTCATTATTTATATATTTAATATCATTAATTTTGAATTTAAAAAAACCTCCAAAAAATAATGTAGACATCAACTCAACTGCTGACAGTGAAGAGGATGGATGACCTGAACCGGCCTTAGTGGTTGAAATTAATATTAGATACCTGATGAGTTTTGATAATTTCTCCAATTTATCTTTGCTTATCATAATTGCTCCAATCAATATTTGATATCATTTACTAAAAAAATAAATTAATACCTCCAGGCTATAACTCCTTTCTTATATAATTTGGATTATTTAATGTTTTTATTTATCAAAATCAAAATAAGATAGTATAGACAAATAATTTGAAAGTCAAATAAACATCCGTTATCTGTTACTTTCCAGCTATATTGTCATCTTGGTTCTACATGTATTGAAATTTCACTTATATTTTCGAATTTTTTCTTTATATCATCTTCTATTTTAGTGACTATAGAATGCGCTTTTTTTACATCTAAACTCTTTTTTAGCCTGCAGTGAAACGCCAGATTATATAACCCTTCTTTTTCGAGTATAGTAAATTTGTGACATGTTTCAGGATTTACATGTGAGGATATTTCTATCTTTATATTAGAAATCAGTTTTTCTGATTCTTTTGTTATATCGTTCCAATCCTCACCACTTCTGGCATCTTCAATGTGAATATATACACTGCGTATATTTCCTATCTTTTCTTTAATCTTATCTTCAGTAACTTTTGTCAGTTTCTCAGTTTCTTCAAGTTTTAAGTATTTATTTAATTCTATATGAATAGAAATATCAATATAATTATCCACATTATATATATAAATATTATGAATATCCTTTACATACGGCTGGTTTAACATAATTTCTTTTATATATGCTTCTATATTATCTTCAGTCGGTAGAGATTTTGTTTCTAAAATTATCTCTGTGTAAGGTACGCCACTTGAGATTTTATTTTTTATTTTCTCTTTGATATTTTCAACCTGTGATAAATATAAATTATTTTTTAGGCATATTTCCAGATTTATGAACTTGATATTTCCAACTTCATGTATTTTCAATTTATCAACAGATTTTATTTCGGGAATCTCTTTTAAAATCTCTATAACTTTATCCGTAACTTCCTTTGGAATATAATCTAATAAATTTCCTACTATCCTGATTGATAACCTTAAACTAAAGGTTAAAATAATTATAGAAATTATTATAGAAGCAATAGGATCTGCTACATAAATACCTGCATTTGCAATGAATAATCCTACAATCACTATGATTGAACTTAAGATGTCGCTTGAATAGTTTAAGAAATCTGCTTTGAATGCAAAAGAATTATATTTCCTTGCAGCTCTTCCAATGTAAAAGACTCTTATTATATTTAAAAATATAGAAATTATTAAAATTAAAAATACATACCAATTTAAATTTAATACAAAATTTTTATAAATAATCCTTTGAATAGATTTATATATAATGAAAAAGCTTAATGCAGATACTATAATAATTTCTAAAAAAGCAGAGAGATTTTCATACTTTCCGTGTCCATAAGTATGATCTTTATCAGCAGGTCTTGTCGAAACTCTTATAGCCATATAGGTTACAAGTACAGTTACAAGATCGAGCCCGTTGTTTAAAGCTTCTGAAAAGACACCTATACTATTTGTAAAATAGGCAACTGCAACTTTAACAATAACCAGGAAAATAGACACCAGAATTGAGAACATGGCTATTTTTTTCATGTATGAAGCTTTAGAATTAATTGGCTCGCTATTTCTATTCATAATATAATGAATTCATATTATTGTTTTAATTAATATAATATCTATAAATCGGCAAGTCAAAAAGATAGATACCCATAATTTTCTATTCTAACCTGGTTAATTTTAGTATAAAATATCTCTATTTGTAAGAGATAATATTTATATATTGCTTCTTTGTTTATCTGAAATTTAATATTTATGAAACCAATAAAAATATGGATTAATCTTTAATCAAGTATTATATCTTTAAGGTCAAGGTTGATTACTCTAAAATAAAATTCCTGCTCTGTCTCCGGAATTTCAGTACCATCCCACGAAAAGAAAAATCCGTCATAATAATAACTCCACGGGTCCATTGTAGTATTTTTATACAAATATCCGGGACCTTTTTCCGTGGTAATATCGAGGTAATAATTTTCAGACATGAAATTATCTTCTACAGTTATATCTATCGGTATCCAGCCATATCCCGGGAGCTTTACTTCAACCCAGGCATGTCCCATATCTATTTCTTTCTCTTTTTGACAAAGAATAGTGTATACCGGGATTCCGGCTGCAAGTCTTGCAGGTATTCCCGCTGACCTCAGGAGCGCAGTATAAAGTATAGCGTAATCAGCACACACTCCTTTCCCCCTATCCAGTATTTCAGATGCATAAAGAAATTCGTAATCCTTTTCTTCTGCGCGGGGAAAATCATAATAAAGATTCCTGACTACATAATTGTATAGAACTTTTGCTATTTCTATTGGTCTGGTCTCATTTTTAATTAATGATTTTGCAGTATTATATATTACGGGATTATCTGAATCTATAAATAAATCATCGGTGGTATATTTTAAAAGATCTTCGTCATCTTTGTCATAGGTCAGGTTGCCACTGTCAATATCTGAATAATTAAATTCATATAGGGTTACATCTGTCTCTACCGATGCAGTTAAAATATCGCCTTCTGGAAGCTCATCTTTAAATTTAAAGTGATCAAGCAAATTCCAGTTATTATCGAATAATTCATCAGTATTTGAAATATTAGGTGTATAATCATTTATTATCTGAAATGGATAATAGGTCTGCGGAATTCTCATAAAACACTCAATGTCTTTCAAACTTCCCGGACCATAGTTTATTAAATTATATCCTATTTCAACTGTAAAATTATGCTGGATGGCAGGTACAATAGGTAAATCTATTTCTGCAACCAGTACAGTACTAGTTGCTTCGCTGCTTTCCTTTCCATCCGAAACTACTAATTTTACCTCATATTTCCCCGGCTTATCAAAATAATAATAAAAAGATTCTTTATTTGAATATTCATTATTATCTATAATCCAACTATAGATTAAGTCATCTCCTTCCAGATCAAAAGATTTCCCGGCGAAAAAATATACCGGATTTTTTATTTGAAAATAATCTCCTGATGATTTGTCCCCGATAACCTCAATAAAAGCTTTTGGAGGTAAGTTTATATCCTGGTCATTATCAGTATATAATTTTTCTTTCTCTACAGACCGGCCTGATAATTCTACTATAGCCATCCCTTCAAATCCGTCTGCAATATATCCATAATTGCCTTTTATTGTTATGTCGTAAGAATTTCCACTGGTTTTTAAACTATCAACAATAACTGGCCTGTCGCTATCCGTAACATCTACAGCATATATTCCTCCAGATAAACTGGAAATATAAATAAAACCTCCCGCAGTATCCATCTCCCATGCCCCACCCGGAATTTCACAATTTCCGGAAGTTTTTAGATCGGATAATTCACCTACATCTACTATCTGAAGCATGCTTTCAGTATATTTTTCAGTTTCCCTGTCCTGTTTAAAGCTTGAAATATAGGCATAACTCCCAAGCACATATATGTTCCATGAACTGGAAGGAATCTTGCATGAACTTACAATTTTAGGATTCTTTTTATCTTCTATATCCAGAATAAGAAGCTTGCTAACTCCGGTATATTCCTTTTTTTCATAATCATAAAAATTGATGTTTATATAGGCTAAATCATCCTTTACCCATATACCTGAAGGTAACCCGTCCACTTCATATGCACACACAATTTCAGGGTTTCTTTTTCTTGAAATGTCCACTATTTCAAGCCTGCTAATTTCCCGGTTTTCATTTTCAACTGTAGTATTAATATAAGCATAATCACCTTCAACGAATAAACCATATAC
Organism: Actinomycetota bacterium; assembly: GCA_016870675.1. Lineage (GTDB taxonomy): Bacteria > Actinomycetota > Humimicrobiia > Humimicrobiales > Humimicrobiaceae > Hydromicrobium. The sequence continues at coordinate 4,659 of VGAU01000007.1, forward strand.
TGATTTTTTATTATTCTCTCCGGTATTATAGTTCCCGGCAAGCTCTGGATTTTCTTTATCTTTTATATCTACTATATAAAAACCACTGACAGTGTAAGCTTCATTATCATCACTAATCCACTCAGTATATGAGATATAAGCATAGTTATCTTTAACAATTACAATGTTTGCCGAATTTATCCCCGGACATTTTCCAATTATGGAAGGATTTTCCTTATCCTTTATATCTATTACATAGAGTACACCCAGATCATTGGTAAGATAAGCATAATTACCGCTTATATCAACATCTATAGCCTGCCCGGGGACTTTTAGATTACTTACAATATAAGAATTTGGAATTCCTGAAAATTCTTTTACATCGGCAGTTTCCTCTTCTTCACCGCTTCTACCAATAGTTAAAAGCCGATAACAGCAGGAAGTAAGGCATAAACTTGAAATTATAACTAACACTAATAATATTATTATAACTCGTAATTTTCGATTGATCATAGATAATCACCGGACTTATTATCCTACCACCGTAAAACCCCGCTATTTAAGGTTAGGATGTCAAAAAAATCTTAATGCCCAGACATTTAACTATTCTAGATTCCGGTTATCCTCTTCATTTTCTTTTATATCGTCAAGCGGCGGCAGGTCTTTCAGGCTTTCAATACCTAAAAGTTCTAAAAACCTATCAGTTATCTTATATAATAATGGATTCCCCGGTTCCTTGAGCTTACCTGCTTCTTTTATCAATCCTTTATCCACCAGTGTTAGTATTACGCTATCTGTCCTGACTCCTCTTATCTCAGCAATTTGAGTCCTTGTGACAGGTTGCCTGTAGGAAATAATTGCCAGAGTTTCAAGTGCAGCCTGGGAAAGATGCGCACGTATATTTGATTTAATAAATTTTATTAATATCTCACTTAACGCAGGATTTGAATAAAGCCTGAACCCTCCAGATACTCTTTTAAGAATAAATCCTCTATTTTCATCTATGTATTTCTTTTCTAATAGCTCTATAATTTCATATACTTTTTTTTCAGTAATTTCCAGGGCAGAAGATATATCTCTAGCTTTTACTATTCCTTCAGACACAAAAAGTATACCTTCTATGCAAGTTTTTAGCCATGATTCTCCGCTATATAAGCTAGTACTTTTATTTTCACTGTCATTCTTACTTATATTCTTATCTCCAACCATAGTCTGTCATTTAATTCCTTTTATTATAATATTTCCAAAATTTTCAAACTGAATAATATCAATTACATCTTTTTTATAAAGTTCCAGTATTGACAGGAAACAAATTATCTTGTCTATAATCTCATTATATTTAGATGTAAGTTCTTTAAAGGTAACACTATCTTTAGAATATAATATTTCCCTGATCCTTTTCATTTCTTCAAATATATTTATACTTATCCTGTAATTATAAATATTGCTTAGATTTATTTTTTCTTCCTTATACTTAATAAGCTTTGAAGCAATAGATGATAATTCCTTTATATTTATATCCCTGGTAAAGTCAGGGAGTAATTTTAAAAATTCTTTTTCTATAGGAGCTTCCCTTATAAAATAGAAAGACTCTCTTTCATACAGACTACTAAAATAATTGGATATTTTTTTAAAAATTCTATATTCTTCTTCCCTCCTCTTTAAAAATTCAATATTCGGCACATTCTCTTCTTCACCAGTACTCTTGCTTTTCGAAGGAATAAGTGACCTTGATTTTATCTCCACCAGAATAGAAGCTGTATATACGAATCCCGATAAGGTATCAAATAATATATTTTTTTTGATTTTAATATAGTTTATAAAATCTTTTATAATGGTGCTTAAGCTGATTTCATAAATATCTTCTTTTTTTTTCTGAACTAATTCCAGAAGTAGATATATTGGCCCTTTAAATTTTTGATATTCTATTAAATAGTCTTTGCTTTCTATGCAATTTTCCAATCTAATCTATACCCATCTTTTTTCTTACATCAGATATTGTCTTTTCAGCAATTTTTCTAACCTTAATTTTACCTTCTTCCAGGATGTCATAAATATAATTCAAATCTTTTTTAATCTCACCCCTTTTTTCCTGAAACCTTTCCAGAGACTTATATATTATAGCTGAAATCTCATCCTTACATTTCGTGCATCCGATTTTACCCTGTTTGCATCTGTTTTCTATCTCTTCTATTCCCTCTTCTTTATAAATTTTATAAAAATCAAAAACATTACAAACCTCCGGATGACCGGGATCTTTAAGATGTACCCTGCCGGGGTCAGTTATCATCATCCTGACCTTCCTTCGGATAGTTTCAAAATCATCCGCAAGAAATATAGCGTTATTATAGCTTTTGGACATCTTCCTGCCGTCTATTCCCGGGACCCGCGCAGCTTTTGATAGCATTTCTTTTGGCTCAGTAAAATATTTCCCATAAAGATAATTAAATCTCCTTGCAATTTCTCTAGTAATTTCAAGATGGGGCAATTGGTCTTCTCCAACCGGGATTATATCAGAATTAACTATAAGTATATCTGCAGCCATAAGTACCGGGTATAACAAAAAACCAAGTGTTGAAAGGTCTTTTGATTTTAACTCACTTATCTGTTCTTTATAAGTCGGGCATCTTTCCAGCCAGGGTATAGGTGTAATCATTGAAAAATACAGAGTTAGTTCTGAAATTTGTGGGATGTCGGATTGTCTGTATAGATGTGTAAATTCAGGATCAATTCCCAGAGCCACCAGATCAGCTGCACACTCCATCAAATCAGATTTTATATTCCTGGGATTTTGATATTCAGTTGATAACGCATGCCAATCAACAAGGAAGAAAAAATTTTCGTAGTTTTTCTGGTTCTTAATCATATTATCAATATTTCCATGCAGATGTCCCAGATGCAATTTACCTGTTGGCCGGAACCCGGTAAGCATTTTCTCTTTCATTTATTGCTCCCCTTTTCTATTTAATGCTAAACAATTAAGTACTGCCACCAAATACATATTTTATAAATAAAATTAAATACCGGAGATATTACAGTCCAGAATATTCTCCCACCTAAGAACAAAAAAATAAAAATAAATATAAAGCCAAACCTTCCAAGACTTAAAAACTTAAACATGGCTTCATCCGGAAGAAAAGAAGCAAGTATTTTTGAACCATCGAGGGGTGGTATTGGTATAAAATTTAATATGGCTAAAAAGACATTTATATATATAGCACCCTGGAAAATTTGTTCTATAAGATCAAAAGCCTTAAATCCAAAAGTGTCCGACATTAACATTCCATTTGTTAATTTAAAAAAGATATAGAAAAAAAGACCATATACCAGTCCTACTACAAAAGCAAAAATAAGATTTGTTACCGGACCGGCCAGTGAGGTATAACGGATTCCCTTTCTATAATTTCTAAAATAAGCAGGGTTTATGGGAACAGGTTTAGCATAACCAAATACTATACCTGAATTAATAAGTATCAACAGCAGAGGCAGTAATATACTTCCGAATAAATCTATATGCGCAATAGGATTTAGAGTTAACCTTCCCAGGCTTTTAGCAGTATTGTCACCACTCTTGTAGGCTATATACCCATGGGCATATTCGTGCAAAACAACACCCATAATCAAACCCGGTACCCAAGTAATTAATTGTCTTAAAAAATCTAATATTGCCTGCCCTAAACCAGTCATATAACTCACCCTTCTATTCTATGACAATACTATAGTTGTCAATTTAATTTTCATCATACCATATCAAAATCTAATAAATTTGCAAATATTATTCTATGCGAAAACTTTTGATATTATAAAATAAATTCTGATAAATTTTCTATAATTATTTTAATACTTTACCCTGGGATGATATCTAAAATACACCTCTTTTATATGTTCCTTATTTAGATTTGTATAAATTTCAGTTGTAGAAATACTGCTGTGACCGAGTAATTCCTGTACCGTTCTTAAATCTGCTCCTCTCTGGAGCATATGCGTGGCAAAACTATGTCTGAATATATGAGGGTATAAATTTTTATCAATATTTAATCTTCTGGCATATTTCTTTAATATCTTCCAGAATCCCTGCCTGGTCATTTTTTTACCATTCTTATTTAAGAAAACATAATCTGACTTATGCTCTTTTTCAATCTTATATCTACATGTCCTGAGGTATTTTTTTAAAAACAACATACCTATACTACCTACCGGAGTTATTCTCTCCTTATCCCCCTTACCCATAAACCTCAGCAGTTCTTCATCAAAATCAATATTCTGCAATCTTAAATTTACCAGTTCACTTACTCTTAACCCACATGAATATAATATTTCGAACATAGCCCTGTCTCTCACTTCCAGTTCTGTAGAACATGGTATACTTTCAAGAAACTTTTCCACTTCTTCCACCTTTAAAACTTCCAGCATTTTTTTTGGCTTTCTGGGATTGCTTATCTCCACCCAGGGATTTTTCTTGCAGATTTCCCCTATCACCAGGAATTTATAAAAACCTCTCAAAGTTGATAATATTCTTGAAATGGATGATTCACACTGATTTTTATGTAAGATTTGAAGGAAATCTAATATCTTTTCTTTTGAAAGTTCACAGTAATTTTCTATATTGTTATTCTCTAAAAAAACTTTGAATTTTCCCAGATCCATCAGATAAGAATTAATTGTATTTGGAAGTAATAATTTTTCAAACCTTAAATATTCTATATACTTACTGATATCGCGATTAATATTTTTATTTTTTACTTTTTTTATCAATTTTTACTCTTCTGCTTAAATAATCTCTGGCTAAAAGTATTCCTATAATAGTTTTTGCATCTTTTATCTTTCCGTTTTCTATATATGAGGGGGCATCTCGTAATTTTAATTCAAATACTTCTAAGAACTCATCGTCATCCAGGTTATTTTCTTTTTTTTCAAAATCTAAAGCCAGATATAAATATAATATTTCATCACAAAAACCAGGTGACGTATAGAATTCAATTAAATGTATTAGTCTTCCTCCTTCTGCTCCGATTTCCTCCTTTAATTCTCTCGCGGCGCAATCCCGGGGGTCTTCTCCTCTACCTAACTTTCCTGCCGGTATTTCCAGCAAAGTACTGCCAAGAGGATATCTAAACTGTTTTACCAGCATTATCTTTCCTTCTTTATTGATGGGCACAACACATACTGCTCCTGGATGGGTAACCTTTTCTCTCGTAACAATTTTATTATTTGGAAGTTTTACCTTATCAACATATAGCTCAACTATTTTCCCCTTAAATATTTTTTCTGAGCTTATCTTTATTTCAAAAAGTTTTTTATTCATTTTAAAATTTTTCTCCTATATTATTCTACTTAATTACAAATTTACATATTTCCAGAACTAGATCAGCCAGTTTCTCTAATTGTTCAACTTTTACAAATTCTTTATTTGTATGGACATTCTCCATCCCGGCACTCAGGTTAACTGCAATCTTTCCTTTTGAATTAAATATGTTAACATCGCTTCCTCCTCCCGAAGATATGATTTTTGGTCTTAGTTTCAGTTTTCTGATAGCCTTTTTAGCAATCTGTGCAGGCATTGCACCTTCTGCAACCTTAAATCCGTCACATTCTCTTGTAATTTTATAATCTAAAATTGCTCCGGTCATTTTTGCCCCTTTTTTAAGTTCATTTATCATCGCAGTTGTAATTTTATCAAGCTCTGATAATTTTAAACTCCTTGCCTCCATTTCTAATTTTGTGTTCTCTGCAACTATATTTTTAGCTATACCTCCTTCTATTTTTCCAACATTACATGTACTTTCATTGTTAATTCTACCAATCTTCATATTAGAAATTGCAATAGAAGCCGCCTTTATAGAATTAATCCCCTTTTCGGGCTCTATCCCGGAATGAGCTGCTTTTCCTTTAAAATGCGCATAAATTGAATTGATAAATGGCGCCCTATTTACTATAGTCCCTATATCACCATCACTGTCAAACGCAAAACCATATTTCGCTTTTATTAAATCCAGATTTAGATGCTTTGCTCCCAATACTCCAATTTCTTCTGAAATTGTAAATATAATATAAATATTTCCTGTAGGAATATTCCTTTCTTTTATAACGTTCAAAACTTCTATAATTGCAGCAACAGCAACCTTATTATCACCGCCCAATATGCATTCTTTGTTTTTATTGAACATTTTTCCACTTTTTATTACCGGTAGGATATCTCCATCTACGCTTACTGTATCAAGATGCGCCGCCAGGAAAATGGGGCTGCTTCCTGATGGATTTTTTGTTTCGTATATAGCTATGACATTTCCTGCATTACTTCCAAATTCGCGACCGCACCTGTCAGCATTAACCTCAAGACCCAGGCTTTTCAATCTTCGGCTTACATAATTGGCTATCTCTTTTTCATTTTTTGAAGGGCTCTTTATTTTCAGTAGTTCAATTAATGTATCTAAAAGTCTTTTTTTATTAATCATTCTCTTTTCATTTCTACTTGTTCAAATCTTTCCAAACATCCAAATTTTTCCTGCAATACAATATTTTTTAATATCTCATTTATTAACCATATTTTTTTACAAACTTAAAAATATTAGTAAAAATTATACCTGTAATCAATAACACAACTGATATTATAGTAGAACTTAAAATAAGTCTTATAAAGAAATTATAAAAGAATCCGAATGGGAAAAGAGTAATTATAAGAGAACCCGGGGGAAAAGCATAGTTTCCCTGAGGGAAAAATTTCTGGTGAAAATTATCAAATAGCACAGGGAAATTCTCTCCAAGAAAGTATAAAATTATAATAAAAAGCAGCATAAATGCTGAAGAGATTATAAATATTACACCCAGATTTCTAATAAAATTTTTAATATTTTTCTCTATCAATAAAAAAGTCATAACAACAAATAAAATAATACTTCCGCAATATAAAATAAATATTTTTACAAGTAGTTTTCTCACATCATAAAGATGGCTTATCTCATCAGGTCCGAAAGCAGCAACTATACCCATACTTTCATCTGAAAATCTTACCTGAATAGTATAATCCAGAGGATCTAAATCTGATTCATATTTAAAAAATTTAAAAATCTTTTCTGTAATATCCAGTACATCACTTTTATTTAAAATTGAAAACACTCCATTATCTTCATATAAATTCTCATAATAACCTCGATTAAAAATGTAATAAGCAAGCGGAGTGAATAAAATTATAATAATTATTAAAATAGAATTTATTAAAATTAAGGTTTTTTTAAGCATTGTTTTCTACAATTGATTTACTTCCGTTTGGCTGAAGATGAGTGTTTTATAGAAGCGCCAATAAAATCTCTGAATAATGGATGAGGCCTGTCCGGTCTTGATTTAAATTCAGGATGGAATTGAACCGCAACAAACCAGGGATGATCTTTTATTTCAACAATTTCTGCCAGGTTTTTATCCGGATTGATTCCAGTTACTATTAGTCCCGCCTTTTCCAGTTTATCCCGGTAATCATTATTTAATTCATACCTGTGCCTGTGTCTTTCGTAAATAACTTTTTTCTTATAAGCTTCATGAGCTTTTGAATCAACCTTCAACCTGCACTTATAGCTTCCCAATCTCATAGTTCCGCCCTTATCTTCTATGTTTTTCTGGTCATGCATTAAATCAATTAGTGGGCTCCCGGTATCCGGGTCAAATTCAGTGCTATTAGCGTCCTTAAGGCCCAGTACATTTCTTCCGAATTCAATTACTGCGCACTGCATTCCCAGGCATATTCCTAAAAATGGTATCTTCTTCTCCCTGGCGCATTTTATGGCATTAATTTTTCCATTTATCCCCCTAACTCCAAAACCGTATGGCACCAGTATGCCATCTACATTAAATAATATATTATCCCCCGGACAACTTTCTTCCATTAATTCAGAATTTATCCAGGTTAAATTTACATTTTTCTTGAAATAATAACCACCATGGTTTAAGGATTCTACAATGCTTATATAGGCATCTTTTAAATCGGTATACTTTCCTACTATTCCTATTTCTACTTTACCATCAAGGTGATGAATTGCATTTACTATTTTTTTCCAACTATCAAGGTTAGATTTTCTTGCTTTTAATTTTAATTTTGATAAAACTCTTGAATCCAACTTTTCTTTTTGGAGCATTAGAGGAACTTCATAAAGATGCTTTAAATCAATTGCTTCTATAGTATCTTCTTTTTCAATGTCACAGAACAGGCTTATCTTACTTTTTATACTATCGGTCAATTTAGTTTCACTCCTGCATATAATTATATCCGGCTGAATACCTATGCTTCTTAGTTCTTTTACACTATGCTGTGTTGGTTTTGATTTCAATTCTTCTGTAGTTTTTAAGTATGGGACATAAGTAACATGAATATAAAGAACATTTTCTTTTCCAATATCTTTTTTAAATTGTCTTATTGCTTCCAGGAAGGGTAGACTCTCTATATCACCAACGGTGCCCCCTATTTCAGTAATAACTATATCGGATTTTCTTCTCTCTAGAGTTTTTTTGATGCTTACTTTTATCTCATCGGTTACATGTGGAATTACCTGCACTGTAGAACCAAGGTATTTACCTTTTCTCTCATTATCAAGTACATTTTTATAAATTATTCCCGAAGTAAAATTATTATATTTAGATAAATCTTCATCAATGAATCTCTCATAATGCCCCAAATCCAGATCAGTTTCTCCGCCGTCATCTGTTACAAAAACCTCTCCATGCTGCATAGGGTTCATGGTTCCAGGATCAATGTTTATATAGGGGTCAAATTTTTGAATAGTGACACTATAACCCCTTGATTTCAACAGTCTTCCTAATGACGCTGCACATATACCCTTACCCAGTGAAGATAGAACTCCTCCCGTCACAAAAATAAACTTAGTTTTCAACTTTAGTCTTCCCTTCTATTAAACCATTTTTAATGGTATTACATTTTTCCAAAAGTTCTTCAGCATGCTTAACAGAAATATCACTTTCTTTCATCCCGCTTATCATCCGGGAGATTTCTTTTATCTTATTATTTAGGTCCAATTTCTTTATTTTTATTTTGGTTCTTTTGCCTTCTATGAATTTATCAATAAAATAATGAGCATCGGAGAAACAAGCAATTTGCGCCAGATGAGTAATAGCTATTATCTGGCAATTTCTTGAAATTTTGTATAATTTTTCACCTACTGCCAGTGAAGCCGCCCCTCCTATACCCACATCTATTTCATCAAATATCATAATAGTGATATTGTCAACAAAACTTATCACTGATTTAAGAGCAAGCATAATCCTTGATATTTCACCACCTGATGCAATCTTCCTGAGGGGCCTTACAGCTTCACCTATGTTAAGAGATATTAAAAATTCTATATCATCTATCCCGTTTTTAGCAAATTTTATCTTTTTGCTATCAATTTCTATACCATCACCATTACCTTCCAGCAATCTATGCTGTGGTTGAAAAGAGACAGATTTAAAACCAAGATCGGTCATTTCATCAGTTACACTTTTTTCCAGATCAATTACTACCTCTTTCCTTAGCTCACTTAACAGTAAAGCTTTTTTTATTAGAATTTCGCGAGCTTCATTATATTCCATCTGTTTTTTATCAATCTCACTATCCAGATCCTCAAAACTTTCGATTTCTTCTTTTAATTTTTCTGCATACCCAGTGGTTGAATTCAAATCAAGATTATATTTCTTTTTTATTTCTGATAACTTATACAACCTTTCCTGAATACTGTCCAATCTTTCCGCACTGAAATCAAAATTAGCAAGATAGCTGTTAAGAGAATGGCCTATTTCCTCTATAAAATCGCCAAGAGTAGATAACCTATCACAAAACTTTTTGAACTCATGATCAATTTCAGCAAGTTCGGCGATATTTTTATCTAAAACGGCTATATTATTACTTAATGAAGGAATACCGGTATCCTCACTATCTATTATCTTTTTACCTTCTGATGCCAATCTGTAAATCTTTTCATAGTTTTTAAGAATTCGCATCTCATTTTCTAAAATTTCTTCTTCATTTTCTTTAATATTTAATTTATTAATCTCTTCATATCTGTAATTTAAATCTTTTAACTTTTCTTCTCTTACGTTCTTTAATTCTTTTAATTTCAAAAATTCTTCTCTTTTTTTAAGATATTTTTCCAGGCTTTCTGAATAATCTCTCTTTGCATCCAGAATCCTGTCTTTACCAAACCTATCTATTATCTCTATATGAGTTTTATAATCAAGTAAATACTGGTGGTCATGTTGTCCATGAATATCTATAAAAAATTCACCTAATTTTTTTAAATTGCTGACCTGGGTAAAAATCCCATTAATAAACGCCCTGTTTTTACCAATCCTCGTTACCTCTCTCGTTATTACTATATCATCACTTTCATCTTCTTCTTCAATTAAATTTTCGGATAGCAAATAATTTATTGCCATAGGGTTATTTTTGAAATCAAAGTATCCCTGAACCAGTAATTTATCCTCGCCATCTTTTATTAAATCACTGCCCGCTCGCTCACCAATCAGCAAATTTATTGCTTCTATAATAAGAGTTTTACCAGCGCCTGTCTCTCCGGTCAGAATGTTAAGACCTTTCTGGAATTTTATTCTGGCGTCATCTATTATGGCAAAATTTTTTACCTGTAATTCCTTCAGCATATCTAAAAAGTAAAAATGTCAATTTATATTTATTTAAATTCTTTCAATAAATTTTTCTTTAAATACTTTGAAAAAAATATCTTTACTAAAAGTTATAAGCTTTAACTTCAATTTTGATTTTTTTACTTTAAATATATAATCCAGCCTGATACTGACCGGCATTGTTTTTCCATCAACACTCGCGCTATCTTTTTTATTTCTGGAATTAACTGCTATTTCTATCTTATTATCCGGACTTAGAATTACGCTTCTGCTCAGTAATGTATGCGGACATATAGGGGTTATAATTATAATTTCACTTTTTGGTTCCACAATCGGTCCTCCGGCCGAAAGAGAATATGCAGTAGAACCTGTTGGCGTAGAAATTATTATTCCATCAGCAGCAAAATTTTTTATTGATATCCCATTTACTATAATTTCAAATTTTATTATTTTCCCAAGTGTAGATCTTGTTATCGCAAATTCATTCAATGCCAGATAAGGCAGCCTTATATTTTCTAATACTTTATCGTTTTTAAAAAACTTACCCTCAAGTAACATTCTTTCTTCTATTTCGTATGTATCTCTTAATACCTTATCTATTGCGCTATACATATTGCAGGCATCTACAACGGTTAGAAATCCCAGACTTCCGACATTAATCCCCAATATGGGAATTTCTCTTTTAAAAGAATATTTTGAAGCTCTAAGGAACGTACCATCTCCTCCTATTGCTATTATTACATCATTCTTTGCACTAAACTCTTCTTCAGAAACCGAGGGAAGACAGTAGTCTTTAGGCATTTTATCTGTTTCTACCAGAAGCACATTATTGCCTTTTTTATCTAAATAATCATATATTTCTTTAGCAATTTCTATTGCTTCCTGTTTTTCGTTATTTGAAACTATACCAATGTTTTTCATTTTACCTCCCTGGCGCGGAGACCCCAGACTGATTAAAATAAAAATGTGCCCTATCAACTACATCTTTGATTATTTTATCATAATTTAAAATAGATTTAGCTTCTTTAAATGATTTTATTAAAAAAATCCAGAATTCAATATTACCCTTCGCGCCCTTTATTTTTGAAAAAGTAAAACTTTTTATTTCAACCGGAAATTTTTTAATAAATTCTGTTACCTCCAATAATACCTTATAGTGAAGTTTTCTATTTCTAATTATACCTTTGCTTTCAACCTCATCTTTTTTTAATTCAAATTGTGGTTTTACCAGCAGTAGTATTTCACCATTTTTAGCTGTCAGTTCTAAAATTTTTCTAAAAATTTTTTTAATTGAAATAAAAGAAACATCTATAACTGTAAAATCTGCAGCGAATGGAAGCTTACCAATGTCAAGATGCCTGATATTTGTCCGTTCAAAGACAACTACCCGTGGTGAATTCCTTATCTCCCAGGACAGCTGACCATACCCGACATCAATATCAATTATTTTTTCCACTCCATTCTTTAACAGAAAATCAGTAAATCCTCCTGTTGATGATCCTATATCTACAGCTTTTTTACCGGCAGCGCTAAGCCCTAAATCATGAAATACTCCCTCTAATTTTAAACCACCTCTAGAAACATAAGGAGTTTTTGAAATTATCTCTATCTCTGAATTTGAATCTACAAGGGTTCCTGGTTTTTCAATTACTCTTCCTTTAACCTTTACTTTACCCTCAAGTATTAATGCATGAGCGGTTTTCTCTTTATCAGCCAATTTTCTTTCCAAAAGTAGGACAGTTATTTTCTTCTTATTATTTTCTTTAATATCTATTACGCCTTTCTTACCAATAAAAAATTTGCTATGTTAACCAGCCACTCATAGTCTATATCCATGCTTTTAATTATGGCAATAGCTTTATCAATCTTGTCTCTGGCAATTTCTTTTGATCTTGAAATCCCCCATATATTCGGAAAAGTATTTATACGGTTATCTGATGTTACATCTAAAATATCATCAGTTATTTGAAAAGCGAGACCTAAATTTTCAGAATATTCTGTAAATTTTTTAAGATAATCACTGCTGACCCCGCATAAAATAGCCGCACATCTAACGGAAGCAGTTATCATTTTTCCTGTTTTATTCCGATGTATATATTCTAATTTTTTTTGCTGATCTTCTTACCAG